>PLTJ01000472.1 GCA_003164455.1 Acetobacteraceae bacterium | reverse complement strand
GCCGGGCGGCGGTGGCGCGGTCCACTTTGGCCAACGCGCCGTGCAGCCCGCCCGGTCCCAACTCGGCGAGCAGCCGGCGTGCCTCGACGCGGGCGGGTTCGGGCACCTCGGGAATGGCGGCGATGCCATGCACCAGCGACCAGAAGTACAACCCGGTGCCACCGCACAGGATCGGCAGGCGGCCGGCTGCGCGCGCCTCGGCCATGGTGGCCAGTGCCGCGCCGCGCCACCAGGCGGCATCGCCGGGCTCGGCGGCCGGGCGCACGCCATACAGGCGGTGCGGCACCAGCGCCTCCTCCGCCGGAGTCGGCCGTGCCGTGATGACGCGCAACTCGCGATAGCACTGCATGGCGTCGGCGTTGATCACCACGCCGTCCAGCCGCCCGGCGAGCCCGAGCGCCAGCGCCGACTTGCCGCTGCAGGTCGGGCCGGCGACGATCAAAGCGAATGGTTTTTCATCCACGACTTGCCCCCGAGCGCTTCCACCAGCATACCGGCGCTGTCATGTCCGATCGTCCATGAGCCACATCCTCACCCTTGTCGTCGACCGCACGTCGGCCACCCTCAGCGATGCCATCATCGCCCGAGTGGCTGACGCCATCCAGTGCAGACCGGTGGTGCTGTTGTCGCCCGGCGAGGCGGCCGATCTTCCGTGCGCCGCCCCGCCCGACATGGCGGCGGTGGCGGCGGCGCTGGACGGGGCAGCGGTGGACGCCATCCCGACGCGCGCCCGGGGCCGGCGAAAGGGACTGCTGGTGGCCGACATGGACAGCACCATCGTCACCACCGAGACGCTCGACGAGCTCGCCGCCTTCGCTGGCCTGAAGGATCACATCGCCGCCATCACCCGCCGCGCGATGAACGGCGAACTCGATTTTCCCGCCGCCCTGCGCGAGCGGGTGGGCTTGCTGAAGGGGCTGCCGCTGGAGGCGTTGGAGAAGACCTGGGCCGCCACCGTGTTCACCCCGGGCGCGCGTGAACTGGTCGCCACCATGCGGGCGCACAATGCCACCACCGCCTTGGTGTCCGGTGGCTTTTCCTTCTTCACCGCGCGCGTCGCCGCCGCCGTCGGTTTCGACGTGCAGCGCTCCAATGTGCTGCTTGACGACGGGCGGGCGCTGACAGGCAAGGTGGGCGAGCCGATCCAGGGCAAGAACGCCAAACTGACCGCGCTGCACGAGCTGGCGGCGGCGCGCGGGCTGAAGATGGCCGCGACGCTGGCCGTCGGCGACGGCGCCAACGACCTGCCCATGCTGCTGGAAGCGGGACTCGGCGTCGCCTTCCGTGCCAGACCGGTGGTGGCGGCTGAGGCGCGGGCGCAGGTCCGGTACGCCACGCTGCGTGCGCTGCTGTTCGCCCAGGGGTATCGGCTGGACGAGATCGTCGGCACCGACTGACCGGCGCCTACCGCGTCGCGAAGGCCAACCGCTTCAGTTCGGCCAGGAAGCGCTCCGCCGCCGCTTCCGGCGCCCAGGGCTGCCAGGGGTCGCCGCCGTAGCGCGGCGCCAGCGGGTCCGCCGGCTTGACGGGGGCGCGGATGCCCAGCGTCTCGCGCACTTCTTCGCGCGTCCAGCCGGCCACGAACACCGCTTCGGCCGCCGCCGCGGCCACGTCCACCACCTTGTGGGCCCGCTTTTCCGCCGTGGTCCAGGGCGGCAACCCGTAGCGCGCCGCGATGACCGCCGACAATCGGCGTGTCAGCTCGGCGAAACCGGCCCCAAGAAACGGCTTGAGCGGCGAGATACAGTCGAAATTGATAAAACCTTCGTCGGCATCGTGCAGAAGCTCGCGCAACTGCTGCCCCGGCGTCAGCCGCGCCCGGGCACGGCGCATCTCCAGCACGGCGAGGGAGTGTTGCGCCACCGACAGCGGCGCTCCCGGCCATATCGAATGCCCGCCCCAGCGATAGGTGCGCGCCAGCCCGACGGCCAGATCCTCGTCGGTCCAGTCGAACGGCGTCGGCGCGATCAGGTCCAACCGCCGTCCGCTGGGCAGGCGGACCCAGGCTCGTTCGGGCGGTTGAGGGGACAGGGTCATGTATTCCTAATGCGCCAGCGCCTGGGTTCGCACCAGCCGCGCGTACAGCCCGTTGTACTCCAGCAGTTCGGCGTGGGTGCCCTGCTCGACCGCCCGCCCGTCCGCCAGCACGATCACCAGGT
This sequence comes from Acetobacteraceae bacterium, assembly GCA_003164455.1. Taxonomy (GTDB): domain Bacteria; phylum Pseudomonadota; class Alphaproteobacteria; order Acetobacterales; family Acetobacteraceae; genus Rhodovastum. The sequence goes on along the minus strand of PLTJ01000472.1, from coordinate 5,908 downwards.
TGGCGTCGCGCACGGTGGACAGGCGGTGCGCGACCACGATGGTGGTGCGCCCCTGCCGCAGTCGCGCCAGCGCGGCCTGCACCGCCGCCTCGCTCTCGGCGTCCAGCGCGCTCGTTGCCTCGTCGAGCAGCAGCACGCGCGGGTCGCGCAGCAACGCCCGCGCCAGCGACACGCGCTGGCGCTGGCCGCCGGAAAGCCGCCCGCCGGAGGGACCCACCGCGGTAGCGTAACCCTCGGGCAGGGCGGTGATGAAATCGTGCGCCGCCGCCGCCCGCGCCGCCGCCACCACCTCCGTTGCGCTCGCCCCCGGGCGGCCCATCCGGATATTCGCCTCCACGGTGTCGTCGAACAGCAACGCGTCCTGGCCGACATAGGCGATGGCATCGCGCAACGAGGTGAGGGTGACGTCGCGCACGTCCGCCCCGTCCAGCAGAACCGCCCCGGACGTCACGTCGTGCAGCCGCGGGATCAGCGCCAGCGCTGTCGATTTGCCCGCTCCGGATGGCCCGACCAGCGCCACCGTCAGTCCGGGCTCGGCGACGAAGGAGAGGCTGCAAAGCCCGAACCGGCCATCCGGGTAGACAAAGCCCACGTCCTCGAAGGCCACCCGTCCACGCCCCGGCGGCAGCGCCGCCGCGCCGGGCCGCTCGGCAATGCCTGGCTTCTCGTCGATCACGGCGAATATGCGCACAAGCCCGGCCAGCCCTTCCTGCAATGCCGCGTTCAGGCTGCCGAGCGAACGCAGCGGTCGCGAGGCGATCAGCAGGGCGGCAACAAAACCGGCAAAATCGCCGATCGAACTGCTGCCCAGCGCTGCCCGCCAACCGGCAAATCCCAGCACCGCCGCCACCGCCAACCCGCCCAGCATCTCCAGCACCGGGTCGATGCGCGCGCGTGAGCGGCTCATGCTCATCAGCGCCCGGTAGAGCCGCTCGAAGGCCGCCTCGGCGCGCCGGGTCTCCTGCCCTTCCAGCCGGTAGGCGCGCACGGTGCGGGCCTGGGCGAAGCTCTCGTTCAGCAGCGCCGCCGTTTCGCCCACCCGCTCCTGCATGCCGCCGGAGGCGCGGCGGATGCGCCTGCCGATGCGCTGGATCGGTACCGCGGCGATCGGCAGCAGCACGCCGGCAATCAGGCTGAGCACCCAGTCGGCATAGATCATCCAGCCGACCAGCCCGACGATGGTCACCACATCGGCGATGCCGTTCACGGCGCGGGTCAGTGCCTCGCGGATGGTGGCCGCGTCGGTGGTGAAACGGCTGGCCAGTGTTGCCGGTGCGTCGCGCTCGACGCGGGCCAGATCGGCGTGGGTCAGGTGGCCAAACATCCGATCCTGCAACTCGCGTATGACCAGCAGCACCACCTGCTGCATCAGCACGGTCTGGAAGTACATCGCCACCGCGCGCACGGCGGTGATGCAGGCGACCACTGCCGGCACCTGATACAGGATGCGCCGGTCGTGGTGGTCGAACATGGTCACCGCATCCTTGATGATCTCGGGATACAGCGCCTGCGTCGCCGCCATGACGAGGGTGAACGCCAGCACCGCATAAAGCTTGCCGCGATGGTGGCGGATATGCTCGCGCCACAGCCGGCGCAGCAGCGGTGCCGTGGCCTCGTGTTGGCGGAAAGCCGTCGGAATGGCGTTCATGCGCGGCGTGTATCAGCCCGCCCGCAGCCTCGCCAGTTCCGCCCGGCAGGAAGCGGCATCGGCGCGGCAGCCACCGTCCATCCACCAGCCCCTGGTTTGACGCAGCAGCGCCCCCAGGCCCGGACCGGGGGGCACGCCGGCGGCGCGCAGGTCGCGCCCGCGCAGCGGAAACACCGGTGGGGGGATAGCAGCCAGCCGGGCCCGCAGCGCCGTGCCGCGTCCGTCGAGCCAGGCCCGCCCATCCAGGATATCGCCCGGCGTATCGGCGAGCGCGCGCCGCAGGGCGTCATCATCGGCATCGTCCGGCGGCACCCCGCCGGCGCGCAGGGCCAACAGGCAGTCGCGCTCGGCGGTGGCTAGGCGCAAGCGTTCGCACAGGCCCGCGGCATCGCCGTCCAGCAGCGCCGCCAGCCGCAGCACCGCATCGGCGGGGGCCCCGGCGGCCACCAACCGCGCCAGCTGCTCCGGCGCCGCCCCTTCGGGCAGCACCGCGGCCAGCACGCCGGCCTCCTGCATCAGCGTCACCGCCCCGCGTGGGTCCGGTGTGGTCAGGATACGCTTGAGCTCGCTCCACACCCGCTCGGCCGACAACCGGGCGATGCCGGATACGCCGGCGCGAATCGCCGCCAGCGCCGCCGCATCGGCCGGCCCGCTGCCATAGCGCGCCTGAAAACGGAAGAAGCGCAGGATGCGCAGATAGTCCTCGGCGATACGGGTGGCGGGCTCGCCGACGAACCGGACCACCCCGGCGCGCACATCGGCAATGCCGCCGAAATAGTCGAATACGGCGCCGTCCGGCCGCATCGACATGGCGTTGATGGAAAAATCCCGCCGGGCCGCGTCGGCGCGCCAGTCGTCGGTATAGTCCACTACGGCGTGCCGTCCGTCGGTCTCGACGTCACGGCGCAGCGTGGTGACCTCGAAGCCGCGATGGGCGGCGACCGCGGTGACGGTGCCGTGGTCCAGTCCGGTCGGCACCGCCTTCAGCCCGGCCTCGCGCAGCCGGCGGATCACTTCCTCCGGCCGCATCCCGGTGGCGAGATCGACATCGGTTACGCGGCACCCGGCCAGGGCGTCACGCACCGCCCCGCCGACCACGCGCGCGCCCGGCAATGCGGCCAGCACGGCGAGCAGGCCCGGCTCGGCGAAGAAAGCGGGTAGCGCGACGCGCAGGGTCGGCGGCTCGCCCGGGTCGGTGCGATCAGCTTCCATGTCCCGACACGATCCTGCCATCGTGCAATTGCGCCGGCACGTAGCGGGTGCCCGCCGGCAGGCTGTGCTCCATGCCGTACCAGATCGTCGTCGCGGCCAACACGACCAGCACCACCGCGGCCGCCCAGATCAGCCCCGTGGTGGCGCGCGCACCGAGGAGCCACCAGGCCCCGTAGAGGGCGAAAGGAACGAGGAAAAAACCGATCTCGGCGAAACGAAGCATCACTCCCCACGCAACACGGTGGCCAGGTGCACCAGGATAGCCGCGGTCGCTCCCCAAATGTAATGCTCTGAATGCGGCCACACCCAGAACTCCCGCCAGCGGCCGCGGTACTCCGCCCGCCGCCGGCACGGCGCCGCCGGATCGAGCAGCACCGCCAGCGGCAACACGAACACCGCCTCCACCTCGTCCGGCGAGGGCACCAGATCCAGCCGGTCCAACCCCACCCCCACCGGCAGCAGGCCGACCACCGGGGTGATGGAAAAACCGGTACCGGTGACGTAGTCGCCGAGTCGGCCGAGCACTTCCACCCGCGCGGGGTCGAGCCCGATCTCCTCCTGCGCCTCGCGCAGCGCGGCCGCCTCGGGATTGCGGTCGGTGGCGTCGATCCGCCCACCCGGAAAGCTCACCTGGCCGGCGTGCATGCTCAGGTGGGCATTGCGCTTGGTTAACAGCACGCCGGAGGCCGGACCCAGCAGGAAGGACACCAGCACGGCGGCCGGCACCAGCGCACCCTCAACCAGCCCCAGCGCGTCGTCCGAGCCGGCTGGCGCGGACATGGCCGGGGGCAGCGGTGCGTCCTGGGCGGCACGGATGGCGGCGATTGGCCGCCGTGAGCCCCGCGCGGTCAGCCGCGCCCGCAACGCCTGAGCATCCACGCGTCAACTGTCCTCGCAATGCGGCAACTCGCCGAGCGAATAGAAGCAGCGGCAGCTCCACACACCCAGCACGCTCTGCCCGTTCAGCTCCCCCGGCTCGGCCAGGGCCACCAGTTCGTAATAGACCGCCCGCGAGATGCGCGCCTCGATATTCAGGCGCCCGGCACCGCGCCGCACCAGCAGGTAGGGGGTCGGCTCGCAGGTCAGCAGGTCGTGGGCGATACGGATCGGATGCTCCGGCCCGGCGGTGACGAGTTCGTCCACATTGGTGCGGAAGGTCAGCACCTGGTCGCGCCCGCAGCCCGTCCAGTCCAACTCGACCGCCAGGAAGGGGGCGTCCTCCACCGCGATACGGCCACGTTCCGTCGGGGTTTCCAGCCAGAAGTCACCATCTTCCGCCCGCTTCAGCACCGAGGCGAACAGGCAGACCAGTTCCTTCCTGTCGATCGGGCTGCCGCGATACATCCAGGTGCCGTCACGGCGGATGACGAAGGGCAGGTCACCGCACTCGACCGGGCGGCACGGCGCGGGGCACTGCCGCGCATCGACCGCCTGGTCGGCGGCGCTGGGCCGGTCACAAGCGATGGCGATGTCTCCTGCTATGCTGCGCGGCTTCGTTCACGAATGCCTCTTCGCCCCTTCCTCGGGCGTGGCCGAACCGTCACCCGATATAGGGATCATCCCCCCGCCGGTGAAAGTGGCACACTGCGCGCGAACACCAATCTAGGATGATTAGGCCAGACGAGGACCGCCGCATGTCATTCGCTGCCAACACCGCCGCCCCGCCCCCCGCCGGCACGGGCGGCGACCTGCTCGCCGAGGTTGAGGCGCTCGGCGTACGCATCGCCGCCGTGCGCGCGCAGGTCGGACGCGCCATCTACGGCCAGCCGGAGGTGGTGGACCAGACCCTGATCACTCTCCTCTCCGGGGGCCACGTGCTGCTGGTCGGCGTGCCCGGGCTGGGCAAGAGCCGGCTGGTCGAGACCCTCGCCGTCGTGCTCGGCGTGGCCTCCAAACGGGTGCAGTTCACCCCCGATCTGATGCCGGCCGACATCCTGGGCAGCGAGGTGCTGGACGAGGAGCCGGGTGGGCGGCGCAGCTTCCGCTTCGTGCCCGGCCCGGTGTTCTGCCAGTTGCTGATGGCCGACGAGATCAACCGCGCCAGTCCGCGCACCCAGTCCGCCCTGCTACAGGCCATGCAGGAGCACCGGGTGGCGGTGGGGGGCGTCGAATACCCGTTGCCCCGCCCGTTCCACGTGCTCGCCACCCAGAACCCGATCGAGCAGGAGGGCANNTACCCGCTGCCGGAGGCGCAGCTCGACCGTTTTCTCCTCGAGGTGCAGGTCAGCTACCCGGAACTGGATGCCGAGCGCGCCATGCTGATGGCCACCACCGGCGCGGCCGAGGCCAGGCCGGCGCAGGCCTTGACACCGGAGGAACTGATCGCCGCCCAGGCGCTGATTCGCCGGGTGCCGGTGGGCGAGAGCGTGGTCGAGGCGATCCTGCGCCTGGTCCGCGGCGGCCGGCCCGAGAGCACCGAGGACGAGATGGTGCGCCGGCATGTCGCCTGGGGTCCTGGCCCACGTGCGGCGCAGGCGCTGATGCTGGCAACGCGCGCGCGCGCCCTGCTCGACGGGCGGCTGGCGCCGAGCGTGGAGGACATCGTCGCGCTCGCCCCGCCGGTGCTGCGCCACCGCATGGCGCTCAATTTCTCCGCCCGCGCCGACGGCGTGGTGCTGGCCGACATCATCGCCCGCTTGGTCGCGCGCATCGAATGAGCGGCGCCGTTCCCCTTCAGGCCCGGCGTGCCGAGGCGCTGGCCGATCGCCTGCCGCCGCTGCTGGTGGCGGCGGAACGGGTGGCGGCGACCGTGGCGCAAGGCGTGCACGGCCGGCGCCGGGTCGGTCAGGGCGACAGTTTCTGGCAGTTTCGTCCCTTCCTGGCCGGCGACGCGGCGAGCCGGATCGACTGGCGGCAGTCCGCCCGCTCCGACCGCGCCTACATCCGGGAAACCGAGTGGGAAGCGGCGCAGACCGTGGTGTTGTGGCGCGATGGCGCGCCCGGCATGCAGTGGCGGTCGCACCTGGCCACCACCACCAAGATCGAGCGTGCCGGGCTGCTGAGCCTGGCGCTGGCGGCGCTGTTGCTGCGCGGCGGCGAGCGGGTGAG
>PLTJ01000406.1 GCA_003164455.1 Acetobacteraceae bacterium | reverse complement strand
CGCCGCGCGGCGCCCGCTCGAACGGGCCGATCCGTGCCGCCATGTATGGCGAGGCCACCAGCTATCAGTCGACCGCCAACGACGAGACCCTGGTCATCCCGATGATCGAGACCAAGGAAGCGGTCGAGCACATCGACGAGATCCTCGACGTGAAGGGGCTCGCCGGCATCTATGTCGGCCCGGCCGACCTGGCGTTCTCGTATGGTAAGACGCCGAAGCTCGACCACGAGGACCAGTTCTTCTTCGACATCTACGCGATGCTGATCGCCGCCTGCAAAAAGCGCGGGCTGTATCCCGGCATCCACACCGGCAAGGGCGCCTATGCCGCGCGGATGATCAAGATGGGCTTCCGCCTGACCACGATCGCCAACGACAGCGGCCTGATGGCGATGGCGGCGAAGGCCGAAATCGCCGCCGCCCGCGAAGGCTCTGACGGTATCGCCTGAACTTCCTGATCTGATCCGCTAGACTGGTTGGGCCGGGCCTTGTGCCCGGCCCAACCGTATTGGGGATGAACCACCATGGCACCACCGCTCGTGATCCGTCTGCACCCTGACGATGGCGTGGTCATCGCCCGCGTCACCCTGCCGGTGGGCACGCCGGTGGCCGAGGGTGTGCTGACCACCGCCCGCATCCCGGCCGGCCACAAGGTCGCCATCCGTGCCCATGCCGAAGGCGAGCCGATCCGCAAGTACGGCCAGATCATCGGCTTCGCCACCGCCCCGATCGCCCCAGGCGCGCATGTCCACGTGCAGAATTGCGGCATGGGCGACTTTTCCAAGGACTACGCCTGGGGCGTCGATGCCCGCCCCACCGACTTCATCGCCAGTCCCGCCGCCTTTATGGGCATCCGCCGCCCGGACGGGCGGGTCGCCACGCGCAACTACATCGGCATCGTCACCAGCGTGAATTGCAGCGCCCACGTCGCTGCCCTGGTGGCCGACGCGTTCCGCCGCAACCCGTTCACCGGCCAGGACGCGCTGGCCGACTTCCCCAATGTCGACGGCGTGGTGGCGCTGACCCACAAGACGGGCTGCGGCATGTCAACGGCCGAGGCGCTGAGCCTGCTGCGCCGCACCCTGGGCGGCTATGCCCGGCATGCCAACTTCGCCAGCGTCATCGTGATCGGCCTGGGCTGCGAAATGAACCAGATCGGCGGACTGGTGAGCGAACAGGCGCTGACCGGCTTGCGCACCATGAACATCCAGGACATGGGGGGCACCCGCAAGACGGTGGCGGCCGGCATCGCCTTCGTGCGCGAGGCGCTGGCCGACGCCAATCGCGTGCGGCGCGAGAGCGTGCCCGCCAGCGAACTGATGGTCGGGCTGCAATGCGGCGGCTCGGACGGCTACTCCGGCATCTCCGCCAACCCCGCGCTCGGGGCTGCCAGCGATTTGCTGGTCCGCCACGGCGGCACCGTCATTCTCTCCGAAACGCCGGAAACCTATGGCGCCGAGCAGCTCTTCACCCGCCGTGCCCCAAGCCGGGAAGTGGGGGAGAAACTGGTCGGTCTGATGCATTGGTGGGAGGATTACACCGCCCGCGCCGGGGCGGAGATGAACGCCAATCCCAGCCCCGGCAACAAGGCCGGTGGGCTGACCACCATCCTGGAGAAGTCGCTCGGCGCCATGGCCAAGGCGGGCAGTACCAACCTTGTCGAGGTGGTGAACTACGCCGAGCCGGTGACACAGAAGGGCTTCGTGTTCATGGACACGCCGGGCTACGACCCGGTGTCCGCCACCGGTCAGGTGGCCGGCGGGGCCAACCTGGTGTGCTTCACCACCGGGCGCGGCAGCGTGTTCGGCTGCAAGCCGTTGCCCTCGATCAAACTCGCCACCAACACGGCGATGTTCACGCGCATGGAAGACGACATGGACGTGAACTGCGGCACCATCCTGGACGGCGACGAAACCGTGCAGCAATGCGGCCAGCGGATCTTCGAAACGATGCTCAAGGTGGCCAGCGGCGAGGCGACAAAATCGGAAAGCCTCGACGCCGGTGCGGCCGAATTCGCGCCGTGGGTGCTCGGGGCGACGATGTAGGCAAGCAAGACCAGGGGGCTGGAACCGGCTTTACCGAACGGCGATTGCAGAGCCGGGGCAAGACACGCCGGGATGGCACGGGACGGGCGCCGCGTCCCTGGCGTTTGGGGCCGCATCAATCCCGGGAGCGACGGATATTTTTCAATCCGATTCAAAAATACAGTACAGGCCGCCACTGCCAGTCAATTCATCGAATTGCGCGGAAACATCTCGTGGTGGTGAATAACCTCGCGAACGATGAATGCGAGGTATTTCTCCGCAAATTCCGGGTCCAGCCGCGCGGTTTCCGCCAATTTGCACAAGCGTATTATCTGAATTTCCTCGCGGGCCGGATCGACCGAGGGCAGGTTATGATGAGCGGTCAATACGCCAATACGCTGTGTGCGACGGAACCGCTCAGAAAGCATATAGATCATGGCAGCATCGATGTTATCGATGCTGTTACGGATATCGTGCAGTTCCGCCAGAGCACTTTGGTCGTCTGCCATGGGACCTCCCGGGCGCCGGCTCGGGATTGAACCCGTCGGCTTGTAGTCAGGGTACTCCGGGATTCGCTGGATGGCCACCCCGAAGCGGCTTCAGGATCACGTCGTCGATACTAATTCACAACGTTTGGGCGCGGCCGGGACCTGGAACGAACCGCCCGCGCCGCTCTTCCCCCGCGCTCACGAACCAGCCCTATCTTGCTTGAACGCGTGACTGAGTTGCTTGCGCCCCATTGGACCCCTCGGGTTGCATCGTGGCACCTGAGCCGGCAGCAGGCCACCAGGGGTTTTGTCCCGGTTACGCTGATCGGCGTCGGGACCCGCCAGGCCGATGCGCAAAAAAACATCAGATAATTTTGCGATCAGCGGACATCCCTGGCTTGCTTTGATGTTCGGGGGCGGTTATCACTAAGGGCAAGTCGGGATCTTGGCGTTGGACCCGCTGACGGCCGCCGAAACAGACGGACGGAGAGGAAACATCCGCATGCCCACCGTGGCCTGCCTGGAGAACCAGACTTCCATTATTATTGGTGGTGCGCGCAGCCTTGTCCCCGGGGGCGCAAATCGGCTGGCGGCAGCGGGCTAGGCGCGCAGCACGCACCCGGAACGCGGTGGAGAATCAGTCGGCGAACAGGACGGCAGGAGCCAATACGACCAACGCTTTGCACGAGTTACGGCGGGACAGAAGGAACGCAGGACATGACTCAGCAATACTCTTTGGCCCATCTTACAGTGCTCAAGTGTCCGCCGCCCGAGATGATTCATCTTGCTCAACGGGCTGGTTATGATTTCATCAGCCCGCGGATCATTCCCCTGGGAACGGCAGGCGAGCCGATATATCCGGTGGCGCAAGACAAGGCATTGATGCGACAGACAAAAGCCGCGCTTGCGGCAACGGGTATCAAGGTCCACGACATCGAATTGGCTCGGATAATCGACGGTCTCGATGTGAAGAGCTATCTGCCTGCCTTTGAAGCCGCGGCGGAACTGGGCGCACCTTGCGTTCTCAGCAGCGCCTGGACGACGGACCGCAGTTTTGTCATCGAGTGCTATGCGGCATTGTGCGACCTGGCGAAACCCTTCGGCCTGACGGTGGACTTCGAGTTCCCCAGTTTTTCCGGCGTCACCAATCTCCGGGACGCTCTTGCCGTCCTGCGTGCGGCGGATCGCGAAAACTGCGGCATTATGGTCGATACGCTTTACATGACCTACTCGCGGGTTGGGCTTGCGGAACTGGATGAAATACCGCGCCGATGGTTCCACTTCGCACACCTTTGCGACGCGCCCGCCGACATTCCGGCCACCAAGGAGGGCATGATCCACGTTGCCCGTGACGCGCGCCTGTACGTGGGCGAGGGCGCCATCGATATTGCCGGCATTCTGAACCGGATTCCGGAGATTCCCTATTCGATGGAACTGCCAAACGACAAGCGCGTCGAGGAACTGGGTTACGAGGAGCATGCCCGGCGTTGCGTGCAGGCGGCGAAGCGTTATTTCGCCCTTCACCCGCGAGCTGAGGAGGCTCTGCTGAGTGCCTAAACCGCGATCGTCAGCCAGGTTCCCGCCGGCGGTTTGCGGGCGGGTCAGTGCTCAACACGACGATACACAGACAACGAAATGAGGCGATTGCAATGGCTTCCCCTTTGACCGACGAACAACGAGCCTATGTGCATGGCCTGCTGGCCAAGGCGCGCGTGGCGATGCAGGCGATCGCGGACTATGATCAGGCCAAGATCGACCGGCTTTGCCAGGCCATGGCCTGGGCGACGGCGAACGAAGCGCACATGACCCGAATCGCCAACTTGGCGGTCGACGAGACGGAACTGGGCGACCGCGTCGGCCGGGTGAGCAAGCGATTCAAGATCATCGGCGTGCTGCGCGATGCCCTGCGCCAGAAGAGCATGGGGATCATCGAGGAGATTCCGGAGAAGGGGATCGTCAAGTACGCCAAGCCCGCCGGCGTCATCGCCTCGCTGATTCCGACCACCAACCCCGAGCAGACCCCGCCGGTAACCGGCATCTATGCGTTGAAATGCAAGGATGCGGTGATTTTTTCGCCGCATCCGCGGGCCAAGAAGACGACGAGCGAGGTCGTCCGCGTCATGCGCGAGGCGATGCGGCGGCAGGGCGCTCCGGAAGATCTTTTCCAGGTTATCGAAAAGCCCAGCATTCCGCAGACCCAGGAACTGATGTCGATCTGCGATCTGACCATGGCCACCGGCGGCCAGCCGATGGTCAGGGCGGCCTACAGTTCCGGCAAGCCGGCCTATGGCGTGGGCGCGGGCAATTCGACGATGGTGATCGACGAGACCGCCAACATCGAGGAGGCGGCGCGCAACACGCGCACCAGCAAGACGTCGGACTTCGGCTCGGGCTGTTCGGCCGATGGCAACCTGGTGGTCGAAGCCTCGATCTATGACGCCTTCCTGGCCCAACTGCAGGCCGAGGGCGGCTATCTCGCCTCGGATGACGAAAAAGCCAAGCTGGAAGCCGCCATGTGGGACAGCGAAGGCCATCGAACCATCGAGACGGTGGCGCGGGCGCCGCAGGTGATCGCGAAAGCGGCCGGGTTCACCATTCCGGCGGATCGAAAGTTCCTGATCGTCAAACAGGACAAGATCGGCCCCAAGCACCGCTTCTCCAGCGAGAAGCTGACCACCCTGCTGGCCATCTACAAGTACCAGGGCTTCGATCAGGCCCTGGAGATGGTGCGCGGGATCTACGACGTTGGCGGCAAGGGTCATTCGGTCGGCATCTATTCCTTCGATGACGACCACATCAATCGGCTCGCCCTGATGGCGCCGGTCAGCCGCATCATGGTGCGCCAAGCCCAGTCGAAGGCCAACGCCGGGGCGTTCAACAATGGCATGCCGATGACGTCGAGCCTGGGCTGTGGCATCTGGGGCGGCAACATCACCAACGAGAACGTGTCACTCAAGCACTACATGAACGTCACCTGGGTGAGCCGGCCGATCGCGGAGGACCGTCCGTCCGATGCCGAGCTTTTCGGCGAGTTTTATCAGAGCGAGATCATCGCGTAGCCGCTCGCACAACTGAACAGACCAACTCGTGAGGACGCCTCCATGCGTGATCTCGTATCCCACCAATTGATCCGCTATCTTGAGGGTCGTGGCATAACGCATATCTTTGGCTTGTGCGGCCATACCAACATCGCCGTCCTTTCGGCTATGGCGAACAGCAAGATTCATTTTGTCAGTGTCAGGCACGAGCAGATCGCAGCACACGCTGCCGATGCATACGCGCGGGTGACCGGCAAGACTTCAGTTCTTCTCACCCATCTTGGTCCGGGCTTGACCAACGCTGCGACCGGGGTCGCCAACGCGGCGGCCGACTGCATCCCCATGGTGGTGATCGCCGGCGACGTTCCCAGTTATTACTACGGCAAGCATCCGCACCAGGAGATTAACCTCCATGGTGACGCGACCCAATTCGAGATCTATCGACCCTTCGTGAAGCGCGCCTGGCGTGTGGAGATCCCTGAACTGTTTCCGGAAATTCTCGAAAAGGCATTCCAGCTCGCCGAAAGCGGCCAGCCCGGTCCGGTGCTGGTCGATGTCCCGATGGACATTTTCTCCAAGGAAGTGGACGTCGAACGATTCGATCGTTTGCAGCACAATACCAAAACGTTGGCAAAGCCCGACCTTGACGCCGATGTCGCTGGCAAAATTATCCGCGCGCTCGGCGAAGCCGAAAGCCCGGTTCTCTACGTGGGCGGTGGCGTCGTTCTGGCGCAGGCCACGGAAGAGTTGCGTGAGTTCGTCGACCACATGGCAATTCCGGTTGCCCACAGTCTGATGGGCAAAGGAGCGCTGCCTGACGATCACCCGCTGCTGCTCGGCATGACCGGTTTCTGGGGCACCAAGTTCATCAACTCCAAGTGCCTGGGCGCGGATTGGATACTTGGCCTCGGCACGCGCTTCAAGGAAGCCGACTGCAGTTCGTGGGAGCCGGAATACACATTTTCCTTCCCGCCCTCCAAGCTGATCCATATCGATATCGAGCCAAGCGAAATCGGCCGTAACTTTCCGACTGAAATCGGTGCGGTCGCCGACCTCAAGCAGGCCCTCAAGACGCTTAACCGGATCGCCAGGGAGATCTATCCGCGGCGGCGCCGGAATGAACGAATGGAGCGCGAAATCGCCGACGTTCGTGCCGAGTTCACGAAGAGCAATCGGGCGATGGTGGAGAGCGACGATTTCCCGATGATGCCCGAACGGATCCTGGCGGAAGCGCGTGCGATTCTCCCGCGCGATGCCATCATCACGACCGATGTTGGCTGGAACAAGAATGGCGTCGGGCAGCAGTTCCCGATTTACACGCCAGGGAGCATTCTCACTCCCGGCGGACACGCCACGATGGGTTTTGGTCCGCCCGCCGCCCTTGGAGCCAAGATAGCGGCCCCCGATCGCGTCGTGCTCTCGCTCGTTGGCGACGGTGGATTCGGTCAGAATCCAGCGGTACTCGCAACCGCCGCGGATGAGAATGTGGCCGTGATCTGGGTCGTGATGAACAACAATGCCTTCGGCACCATCGCGGGCCTGCAGAAAGCCAGTTTCGGCCTGACTTACGGCACCACCTTCCCGCACACCGGCACCGAGTTCATGCCGGACTACGCGGCGATCGCGCGGGCCTACGGTATCGAAGGCATCCGTATCCACCACGCGTCGGAATTCAAACCGGCGCTCGAAAAGGCGATCGCATCCGGCAAGTCATGCGTGATCGACGTCGCCATGCGCAACAATCCGACCCCGACCGCCGGCCACTGGAATATCCTGGACATCTACTCGCCGGGCAGGAAGGTTTCCCATGTCAGCACCGACTGAACGGGAGTGGGCTGAAACGCGACTGCGGTGACTCCAATGCGTAAACAAAGAAACGACTGAGAGGAGGGCTAAAATGTCCGGCACGGCACCGATACCCGGCCTCCCGGTGAGAACGGCGGCGCTGGCTCGCAAGGCGGCTATCGGCAGCTTCGTTGGCGCGATCGTGGATTGGTATGACTTCCTGCTTTATGGCTTCATGGCCGCGATCGTGTTCAACGTTCAGTTCTTTCCCAGCACCGATCCGACCGTGGGGACACTCGCGGCGTTCGCCACCCTGGGTGTCGGCTTCCTGTTCCGGCCGTTGGGCGGGGTCCTGTTCGGCCATTACGGCGACATCCTGGGTCGGCGGACCATGCTCGTGATTACCGTCGGCGTGATGGGCATTGCCTCGGCGTGCATCGGGTTGCTGCCGACCTATGCCAGCATCGGCTGGTATGCGCCCTTGTTGCTGGTTCTCCTGCGCATCATCCAGGGGATCGCGGTGGGCGGCGAATGGGGCGGGGCGGCGCTGCTGGCAGTGGAAAGCGCGCCGGTGGGCAAGAAGGCCTTCTACAGCAGCGGCGTGCAGGTCGGCTACGGCGTGGCGCTGGTCATCGTAACCGGCATCATGTCGATCCTGAGTAAGTCGTTGGACAACGCGGCCTTCATGTCCTGGGGCTGGCGGTTGCCGTTCCTGTTCAGCATCGTGCTGGTCGCGATTGCACTGTGGATCCGGCTGAACATGGCCGAATCCCCGGAATTCGTCGAGAAAGTCGGCGCCCATGGCGAGCGCCGCGTCAAAGCGCCGGTGCTCGTTGCGTTGCGCACGCATCCCAAGGCGTTCCTGGTGATCATCGCGATGCGCGCGGCGGAATTGTTCGCCATGTACATCGTCACCACGTTTGCGTTGGCCTATTCGGTCGCCAACCTTCATATGACGCGTGATCTGTTCCTGAACATCGGTTTCCTGGTGGGCGTGATCAGTATCGTGTCGCTGCCGTTCTTCGCGTGGCTGGCGGACCGTGTCGGCTTCAAACAGGTTTATATCACTGGCGCGATCATCGCCCTTCTCGCAACCTACCCGTTCTTCTGGGCGATGGAGGCACGCTCCGTTGTTTGGATCGTGGTGTTCTCGGTGGTGCTGGCCAACGTTGCCCACGACATGGTCAACTCGGTACAGCAGCCCCTGTTCACCAGTTTCTTCGGCGCCGAGTACCGCTATAGCGGCGCCGGTGTCGGCTATCAGGTGGCCAGCGTGGTCTTCGGCGGCTTCACGCCGTTCATCGCGACGGCCCTGCTTGGCATCAACGGCACGTGGCATCCGGTGGCGATCTACATGGCCGCCGGTTGCCTGCTGTCCGTGCTGGTGGCCTGGGGGACGAAAATGCGGCAGTGATTGAGAACCCGCCGCACCAGGAATGAGGTTCGTTGCAAAAGCTTCGACTTGACCGGACGGATCATTCAATCTGGCGTGGTGGGGCCTCCCCGGATCGAAACAGCTTGAACGAGGAAGGATACGTCCATGTCGTCTGAAATTACCTCGCACCGAGAAGTCGGATCGCCGCTCTTCCGAACGCGGGCGCGCTTCATCATTCTCGCGGTCATTTCGGTGGCGACGCTGATCAACTACCTCGACCGTACGGTGCTCGGTATCGCGGCGCCGTATCTGTCCAAGGACCTGGCGTTGTCGCCTGCCATGATGGGTTTGGTGTTCTCTGCCTTTAGCTGGACCTATGCCGCAGCCCAGATTCCCGGCGGTATCTTTCTGGACCGCTTCGGGACTAAGCTGACCTATTACCTTTCGCTGACGTTCTGGTCGGTTTTCACGCTTTTGCAGGCATTCTCCACCGGGATATATACGCTCCTGTTCTACCGGTTCGGGCTTGGCGTTAGCGAAGCGCCGTGCTTTCCGACCAACGGGCGGATTGTCGGCAATTGGTTTCCACAGCATGAGCGGGCGCGGGCGACCAGCATCTACACGGTCGGCGAATATCTCGGCCTTGCCGCTTTTGGCCCGGCCCTTTTTTGGGTTACCGCCGCATATGGCTGGAAAGCGATGTTCATCATCGTCGGCGTGGTGGGTGTCGTGTTCGGCTTCGTCTGGTGGGGGCTTTATCGCGATCCCCAGGACTCCAAGATGGTCAATCAGGCCGAGCTCGACTATATTGCGGCTGGTGGAGGTCTCACGCCAAAGGGCACGGAAACCCTGCCGTTCACCTGGGAGAACTGTAAGAAGCTGCTGCAATTCCGGCAGATCTGGGGGGCGGGTCTCGGCCAGTTCGCCGGAAACACGACGCTGGTCTTCTTTCTGACTTGGTTTCCCACCTATCTGGCCACCGCGCGCCATATGGGATGGGTCAAGGTGGGCTTTTTTGCCGTCCTCCCGTTCCTGGCTGCCGCTATCGGCATTCTGATCGGTGGTTGGGCATCGGATCAAATCCTGAAGAAGACGGGTTCGGCCAATCTTGCCCGCAAGGGACCGATCATTTTCGGATTGCTGCTGGCATCCGCTATCGTTACCGCCAACTTCGTCGACAGTGACTATGCGGTAATCGCCATTCTGTCGATGGCCTTCTTCGGACAAGGCATGGTCGGCCTGGGTTGGACGCTTATTTCCGATATGGCACCCAAGCAGATGTACGGAATAACAGGCGGATTGTTCAATTTCGCGGCAAATCTGGCCGGTATCATTACCCCGATCGTTATCGGATTCATCATCGGCGCGACGGGATCGTTCGTCTGGGCGTTGGCTTTCGTTGGCGCGGTCGCCTTGTTTGGGGTCTTCTCTTACGTCGTCATTCTCGGCGACGTAAAGCCGTTGGTCCTGGAGTAAGGCGTCAAGGCGTCGTCGCCGGATCGACCTGATCGGGCATCGACGACGCCGCGCCAAGGATGAGGGAATAGGCGGACGCCCAGGACATGGCTGGGCGTCCGACTTGAGGGCTGCTGCACTGGCGAGAGCCGTCGCCGCCATCGCGCTCACTAGGTTACGACAGGGGCCAGGAAATGTTCGATCTTCCAAAGAGTGTAGTCCTTGAGGACGAATCCCTGAGGGACGGCCTGCAGATCGAGAAAGCCCAGCTTTCGGTCGAGGAAATCATCCAGTTCATCAAGGGGATGGAGGCGGCCGGGGTCCGGCGGATTCAAGTCGGCTCCTTCGTCCACCCCAAATGGGTCCCGCAGATGGCGAACACGGACCAGGTTTTCCAGGAGTTGGAGCGTCGGCCGGACGTCATCTACACCGCTCTGGTGCTCAACCAGAAGGGCCTGGAACGGGCTATCAAATGCAATGTCTCGCATCTCAGCGTGTCCATCTCCGCCAGCGAGACGCACAGCCAGAAGAACACCAATCGCTCCCTGGCCGAAAGTCTCGTGCAGATCCGTGAAATGGTCTTGGGATCCGTGGCGGCCGGCATCACCACCCGTGCAGGCATCCAATCGGCATTCGGCTGCGCCTACGAGGGTGCGATCTCGGTTGACGTGGTGTGCGACATCGCCCGTCTTTACGACAGTCTTGGCGCGCATGAGATCAACCTCGCCGATACAGCCGGACTGGGTAATCCAAGATCCATCTTCGATCTGGTCACCGGCGTCCGTGCCGTGATTTCGCCGGGGATAAAATTGTCGCTTCATCTGCACGACACGCGGGGCCTGGGTTTGGCCAATATGGTGGCTGGCCTGCAGGCGGGCGTCAGCAACTTCGACACCAGTCTCGGCGGCCTGGGCGGATGCCCCTTCATCCCCAAGGCGGCCGGCAATATCGCCACTGAGGACGCTGTCTATGCCCTCCAAGAGATGGGTGTCGAAACCGGCATCGGTTGGCGCAAGTTGGCCGATCTGGCAATCAAACTCGAGGAACGGCTGGGACATCCCCTGCCGGGGCGTTTGGCCCATCTTCCGCGGGCCGCTTAGGTTAGGCGGTAGCGACTAAAAGCACTGCGTGGCGCCTAAGCTGGCGCCGACGGCCCTGGCCACCATGCGAATGTTGACGGTGCCAGCCATGCCGGCAAACCAGCATGGCTCAGCCCCCCGTGAATCCCCCGTTTGTGTCAGTGCTCCAGGTGCGAAGTTATTGGTTCCGTCCGAGCGAACGGCTGATGAGTTCAAGCACCGTCCACAGGTCATGCAAATCCAGCTGGCCGGGGGCTGATGCCTGGCCAACCATCCCGAACGTCGCCGCGGAGCCAAATAGCTCGCCAGAAAGCCGGGAAATCACGCCTTGGCCGGCCATGGCCATCGTGATGAGCGGGCGGTCGGTGTACTGGCTGTGCATCAACCACGTGGCGCTGAGAAGTTTGAGGACGTCGCCGGCATCGGTCGGCATCGTCGCGATCTTGAGGATGTCCGCGTCAAGATCCTGCATGCGTCGCATGCGCGCGACCAGCTCCTCCGTCGCAGCCGTCGCGACGAAGTCGTGATTGGACATCACCACGCCGACTCCGGCGCGGTGCGCTTCATCGACCAAACGACGCACGATGCTCTCATCGCGCATCAGTTCGACGTCGATCAGGTCAGCCCGCCCTTCCCGCAGGAGCGCCGAGTAGAAAGCCGCATAGCTCGCATCGTCGAGTGCAGTCGCACCCCCTTCCGCCTTTGTGCGGAAGGTCACGAGTATCGGCTTGGCGGCCGCGATCTTCGCAACATCGAGCGTGAGGCGCGTCAAGCACGCCTTGTCGAGCGCGATATCGAGGTAATCCACACGAAACTCGATCAGGTCGAGCGCATCTTCCTTCGCCAACCGCTGGGCTGCCGCCAGCGCGTCATCGGAGGTCTTCGCTGCGATGGGCACGATGATCTTGGGTCTTCCTGTTCCGATCACAACATTCTTGACAGTCACCGTGCGCATTTCTGTTTCCCTTCCCAGAGCCCGATCGGGTGCCGGCGGTTGAGCAGGCGCGGCCATGTCCTCAAGAAAACAGGTGTTCCTTGACGTAGTCGAGCGGCATGTCCTTACCGGTCCACATCCTGAACGCCGCGGCCCCTTGCTGCAGCATCATTGGAATGCCGCTCATCCAGCGACATCCTGCCGCTTCGGCCTGCCCAAGGAATTTCGTCTTCAACGGCGCATAGACCGCATCCGACACGAACAGATCCGGCCGCAGCATAGACGTGTCTGGCAGCGGCGAGAGATTCTCGAGCTCTCCCTTGAAGCCCATCTTGCTCGCGTTAGCGAGCACGGCGGCGCTCGCCACCGACGCACGAAGACTTTCCACATCATCCAGATCACGTATCGTGATTTTGGCCGCGGTGCGGCTGCTGATCCTCGCCGCGGTTTCCTCGGCTTTGCCATAGAACGAGTCGCGTCGGTTGAAGATGTCGACGGACTCGGCGCCGTCCAGCGCCGCTTGCGTGGCAATGGCCGAGGCTGCCCCTCCCGCACCGATCAAGGTCAGCTTTTTGCCCTTGATGTCCACGCCTTCATCGCGCAGGGCCGCTGTGTAGCCCAAGCCATCCGTATTCTCGCCTGTCAGCACGCCGTTGTCATTGATGACGGTATTGCAGGCCCCGATCAATTCGACAGCGGTGGAGATCTTATCCAGATATTTGATCACTTCCACCTTGTTGGGCATCGACACATTCCAGCCGCGCACCTTCAGCACCCGAAAGGCCTCGATGGCGCCTTTGAGCTCGCTGCTATCGACATCGAAGACGAGATACGCATAATCCAGGCCAAGCTTGGCAAGAGCGAGATTGTGCATGCGCGGCGAACTGCTGTGCCGGATCGGATAGGCGATGAGCCCCAGCAATTCGGTGTGCCCAGTGATTTTCTGTGCGACTTCCTCTGACATGGTCTGCCCTTCCGCTACTCAGTTACAAGCACCCGATTTCGGGTCTCCAAGCTCATAGACGCCACCACCGCTGCACGCGGTTGACCGGCGAGATGACAAGTTCACTGCCAGCCGATTGACCGAGATCACCAGCACCCGCCCGGGAAGGACGTCGTCATTGGCGTCGCGATCAGAAGAGGATCAGACTGCGCGCGCCTCCAGTAACGATGGCAGTCCGGTTCGTCAGGCGGGCTGCGGTGGACATGAAAACGTTTCTCCCGGTGCTTCTGTGAGACCGACCGTCAGCGGGAACAACGCCAAGAATCCCGTTTGCTGATAGCAGTAGCCGCTCCCAAGCATCGGATCAAGCTCAATGTGTCCCCTAACCGCAAGATCACTTGATGTTTTGGAATGCACCTGATATTGCATCCATATCGACGGGCGGTTACACATCGCACCGATGGCCTTGGTTTGGCGTGCCGCAAGAACCCAACCGTGACGGAACAGTTCCGCGCTGGGGCGGCATTGGCTGGCCGGCTGGTTTAGGAACCCGAGCGAACGGAGCCTCGACGTTGTCGACGAATCTTGCGGAGCCAACTACGGTCGGGGAAAGTATTTATCGACAAATCCGCGCCGACATCATTTTCGGCCGCCTTCCCCCGAGCCAGAAGCTGCGATTGGACCGGCTGAAGGAAACGTATGGCATCGGCGTCAGTACGCTGCGCGAGATCCTCAGCAAGCTATCGTCCGAGGGGCACGTCGTCGCCGAGGAGCAGCGGGGATTTCGCGTATCGCCAGTATCGGTATCGGATCTCAAGGAGCTCGCAGCCCTGCGGTTGCTCGTGGAATGTCCGGCGATGGAAGAATCCTTTGTTGCCGGGGATATCGACTGGGAGGGCCGCGTGGCGGCGGCGCATCATAAGTTGGCGCTGGTCGAAGCGACGATGATGCAGGGCGAGGCGGGGAGCGCCGAGGACTGGAAGAAGTATGACTGGGAATTCCACCAGGCCCTCATTTCGGCCTGCGGATCGAATGCGCTGATGGGAACCTGCGCTTCGATCTACGACAGGTATCTGCGTTACCTGATGATTGCCCTCAGTTTCCGAGGCGAGATCACGGCTGGAGAACATCGGATGCTGTTCGACTGCGCGCTGCGTCGGGATTTCTTAACAGCCAAGACGGTACTCAATAAGCACATAATGGGCTGCGTCAAACGGGCGATCGCAACCAGGACACTCGGCGAGTGATTTTGACTGATCGTGCCAAGACATGAGAGTTTTTTGCGATTTCATCGCACCGACTGCCCGATAAACAGCTCTGGGGCAAAGTTACAGACCCAGATTCCCGCGCGCCCGGCCATCATCGACAGGCCGCCAGGGCCGAGGTGAACTCCCTGCCGATCCGGCAGTTGCAGGACGCGGGGATTTGAGCCTAAGCTAGCATTGCTGCCGGCGAATGGGCTACTCCTCGGGGGGAATCCAAGTCTAAGGGAAGGGACTGCGGGCTGATGATCACTTCCATGGCGACCGTATCGATCGGCGGCACACTGGACACGAAGCTGTCGGTGATCGCCAAGGCCGGCTTCCAGGGCGTCGGGATTTTCGAGAACGATCTGGTTGCCTTCGATGGCTCGCCGGAAGATGTGCGGGCGATGATGGCGGACCTTGGCTTGCTCTGCACTGTTTATCAGCCTTTTCGCGATTTCGAAGGTCTCTCTGGTCTCCGGCGGGTCCGCGCCTTCGACCGCGCCGAGTGCAAGTTCGACCTGATGCAGCGGCTGGGCACGGATCTGATGTTGGTTTGCTCCAGCACGTCTCTCGATGCAGACGGCGATCACGCGCGCATGGCGGCCGATTTCCACGAACTCGGAGAGCGCGCTGCTTCGCGGGGGTTGCGCGTTGCCTACGAGGCGCTGTCCTGGGGGCGTCATGTGAACGATCATCGCGACGCTTGGGCGATCGTCACTGCGGCCGATCATCCGGCGATCGGCCTCACGCTGAACAGTTTCCACTCGCTCGCCCGGGCGATCCCCACCGACAGCATCTTGACGATCGACCCCGCCAGGATTTTCCTCGTTCAGCTGGCCGATGCGCCGCAGCTCGACATGAACCTGCTCCAATGGAGCCGGCATTATAGCAACATGCCGGGGCAAGGGGATCTGCGGATCCGCGACTACGTCGCAGCGCTTCTTCGAATCGGCTATGCCGGCCCGCTTTCGCTGGAGATCTTCAACGACTGGTTTCGTGCCGGTTCAAGCAGCGTTGTTGCCAAGGATGGATTGCGCTCGCTCCTCACGGTGCACGACGAGGCGGAGCGGTCGCTCGGCCGCCAGCCCAGGCTCGCCTCCCACGCAACAGTGCGCGGTGTGGGCTTTATCGAGATCGCTGCTTCGCCGGAAGAAGCCGCGCAGATCGAACCCATGTTGAGTTGTCTCGGGTTCAGGCTCGCCGGGCGCCACCGCAACAAGGCAGTCAGGCGCTGGCGACAGGGTGACATCAACATCGTCGTAAACAGCCATCCCCGCAGTTTCGCGCAGAGCTACGACCTGGCCTATGGCGCCTCGGTCTGCGCAATTGGCCTCCTCGTTGACGATGTCGAACGCGCCCGTGCGCGGGCGAAGCAACTCGCGATCGACGGTTTCGAGGAAGATGCTGGTCCTGGCAATCCACGGCTGCCTGCGCTGCGCGGCGTCGGGGGCAGTCTGATCTACCTGGTCGCCGAGAGCGAGATGGGTGCGATCTGGGATCACGAATTCGAAATCGCCGATGACGCGGCGGAAGGCTTTGGGCTGCTGCGTGTCGATCATATCGCCGCCACCGTCGAAAATGAAGAATTCCTGTCCTGGCTGCTCTATTGGACGGCTCTGTTCGGATTGACGAAAACGGCGGAGCAGAACGTCCTTGACCCCGCCGGCATCGTTCACAGCCAGGTGGTCGAAAGTTCCGATGGGGCGTTCCGGATGACGCTGAACGGCACCGACAGCGACCGCACGCTGGCGGCCCATTTCCTGGAGAATGCACTCGGCGGCGGGATCCAGCATCTCGCGCTCACGACCAACGATATATTTGCCAGTGCTGATGCGATGCAGGCGGTAGGCGCTGAGATATTACCGATACCGGGGAATTATTATGATGATATCGCCGCCCGCTTCGGGCTGGATCAAAGCACGCTGCTGAGAATGAAGTCCCGGAATATCCTGTATGACGTCGACGCCGATGAACATGTCTACCTGCACATGTATACCCGCGCATTCGACAAGAGGTTCTTTTTCGAAATCGTTCAGCGCGATGGTTATGTCGGATACGGCGCGGCCAATACACAGGTTCGCCTGACTGCCCAAACGCGGTACCGCGATCGGATTGAACTTCTCTAAGGCCGGCTTCGACGTTCGCTTGTCGAGGCGGGGCTATGGCACGCGCCTTCGCGCGACGGGTGACCCCCCCGACCTTCCTTGTGCCTACGCCTCGCAGCCAGCGTCGCGCAGCACCGCCTCGACCGCCTCGACCGGCACGTCGTTGCGGGTGAACGCCTGGCCGATGCCGCGCGCGAGGATAAAAGTCAGTTTGCCGTCGCGGGTCTTCTTGTCGCGGTGCATGTCTTCGATGAGCCTTCCGGCCGACAGCCGCCGGTTGAGCTGCGCCAGTTCCGCCGGCACCCCGACCGAGGTCAGGTGCGCGATCACCCGCTCGCCGTCGGCCGCAGCGCACAGGCCCAGCGCAGCCGATAGCCGGAACGCCAGACCTATGCCCACCGCCACCGCCTCGCCGTGCAGGATGGTGCCGTAGCCGAGTTCGGCTTCCAGCGCGTGGGCGAAGGTGTGGCCCAGGTTCAGCAGGGCGCGGCCGTCGTCGGGCTTTTCCTCCCGCTCGTCGTTGCCGACCACCTGGGCCTTGAAGGCGCAGGCACGCAGGATCGCCTCGGCCTGAACGTCCCGATCGCCGGCCATCACGGCGGCGCCGTTGGCTTCGCACCAGGTGAAGAAAGCCGCGTCGCCAATCAGCCCGGCCTTGGCCATCTCGGTATAGCCGGCGGCCATCTCGCGCTGGGGCAGGGTGGCGAGCGTCGCGGTGTCGGCCAGCACCATGCGGGGTTGGTAAAAGGCGCCGAGCAGGTTCTTGCCTTGCCGCGTGTTGATGCCGGTCTTGCCGCCGACCGAGGAATCCACCTGCGCCAGCAACGTGGTCGGCACCTGCACGAAGGGCAGGCCGCGCAGCGTGGTGGCGGCGGCGAAGCCGGCGAGGTCGCCGACGACCCCGCCGCCGAGCGCGATCACCGCGGTCCGCCGCTCCATGCCGCCGGCGAGCAGCTGGTCCACCACCTCGCCGTAGCTGGCGAGGCTCTTCGAGGTTTCGCCGGGCGGCACGGTGACGGTACGGGTCTCGAAGGCGGTGGCGTGCAGGCCGCGCAGCAGGGCGGGCAGGTGCAGCGCGGCGACCGTGGTATCGGTCACCACCACGGCACGCTTCTGCGGCAGCACCGGTGCCAGCAGCGCGCCGGCGGAGGTCAGCAGGTCTTCGCCCACCACCACGTCATAGCCGGCGCCGGCCAGTGCCAGGGACAACCGGCGCGGCGGGCGGAAGTCGAACAGCGCCTCCAGCACCCGGGTCGTGGTGGTCTCCGGGCTGTCGTCGCTGCAATCCACGACGATGTCCGCCTCGGCGTAGACCGGGTGACGCACCGTCATCAGCCGCTGCAGCACCTGCTCGTGGTCCTGACCCTGCAGCAGGGGGCGGTGGGAGCGGTTGGCGACGCGGCGCACCAGCACCGGCAGGCGGCAGCGCAGCCAGATGCTGATCGCCTCGCGCCGCACAGTCGCGCGGGTATCGGCATCCATGAAGGCGCCGCCGCCGAAGGCCAGCACCATCGGGTCGCCGGACAGCAGGCGGCGGATCACCCGTCGCTCGCCGTCGCGGAACTCGCGTTCGCCGAAGCGTTCGAACAACTCGGCGATGGTGCAGCCGGCGGCAAGCTCGATCTCGCGGTCGGCGTCGCGGAAGGGCAGGCCAAGCCGCGCCGCCATCCGCCGTCCGATTGAGGTCTTGCCGGCACCCATGAGCCCGACCAGCACGATGCTGTAGCCCGCCATCCAGTCCGGCGGCGGGCAACTCTCCTGCAGGCTCACACTTTCTTTCACCCCGACGTTGCGTGTCATGATCGTGAAGGCTAGCACAACTCCAGCCGAAGCATAGCGCCGGCATGAACCGGTCTGGAATTGATGCGAAGCGCTTTCCTGCTTGTCGTGCAGCTGGAGGCCAACGACGCGTGGGCGCCACGCCTCAGGAGCCGACAACCCCGGCCGGTGATGGGCTCACCGCGTTCGCGCGTTCGGCAAAGGACAGTCCAGGGGACAGAGTCCCCTGGACTTGCGTGCTATGCCGTCGCCACTTCAAGCGTCGGGTAATCGGTATAGCCGTGTGACCCGGGGGTGTAGAATGTCGATGGGTCGGGTGTGTTGAGTGGCGTTCCCTCGGCGAAGCGGCGGGGCAGGTCGGGGTTGGCGATGAACAGTTGGCCGAACGCCACCGCGTCCGCCTCCCCGGCGGCCAGCACCTTTTCCGCGCCGACCTGGGTGAAATGCTCGTTGGCGATCACCTTGCCGCCGAAGATGGTCTTCAGCCGCGGGGCCAGCCGTGGCGGCTCGATCCGCTCGCGGATGAACAGGAAGGCGATGTGGCGGCGGCCGAGTTCGCCGGCCACATAGCCGAAAGTGGCGGCGGGATCGGAATCGCCCATGCTGTTGGAATCGCCGCGCGGCGCCAGGTGCATGCCAACGCGGCCGGCTCCCCACACGGCTATGCAGGCGTCGGTCACTTCCAGCATCAGCCGCGCGCGGTTCTCGATCGGCCCGCCATAGGCGTCGGTGCGGTGGTTGCTGCCGTCCTGCAGGAACTGGTCGATCAGGTAGCCGTTCGCGCCGTGCACTTCGACGCCGTCGAAGCCGGCCTTGCGCGCGTTCTCGGCGCCGCGGCGGAAGGCGGCGACGATGCCGGGAATCTCCTCGGTCGCCAGCGCGCGCGGTGTCACGAACGGCCGCGCCGGGTAGAGCCGGTTGACATGGCCAAGCGGTGCGATGGCACTGGGCGCCACCGGCAGCGCGCCGCCGAGATGGATCGGATCGGAGATCCGCCCGACGTGCCAGAGTTGCATCACCATGCAGCCGCCGGCCGCGTGCACCGCGTCGGTTATCCGCCGCCAGCCCGCGATCTGATCGTCGGACCAGATGCCTGGCGTGTCCGGGTAGCCGACGCCCATCGGGGTCACCGAGGTCGCCTCGCTGACGATCAACCCGGCGGAGGCACGCTGAACGTAATACTCCGCCATCAGGGCGTTGGGCACGCGGCCGTCGCTGTCGGCGTGGGAGCGCGTCAGCGGAGCCATGACGATGCGGTTGCGCAGGCGTAACCCGCCGAGGGTGAGCGGATCGAACAGACTGGGCATCATTGCGTCCTGTACCTGACTAACGATTGATCATGAATATGGTGCGGCGGGGCGCGGGGCGACCAGATGCGACCGCGGCAGATCTGGGATGTTCGCTTGCTCCTTGTGCGGCCGGTTCAGGGCCAGGCCCGCAGGTGGTGGCCGAGGAACATGGGAATCGCCGCCGCCGGGCGGGCCGGGAAGCGGAGTTGGGCGGGGGGCAGTTCGTCGATCGAATCGAACAGCCGGCCGTAGCTCGCCTGTACCCTGGCGCCGTCGAGTCCCGGGCCGAGCAGCAGCACGTCCTGGCCGAGCCGGGTGGCGGGGCCGGGGGCGTAGTTGTATTCGCGGCCATCAGGGTTGAAGCATAGCACGGGCGGGTCGCCGCCGAGGGCATAATCGAGCTTGCCGGTGACCCACCAGGACGTGCCGGCGATCACCGTATCGGGCCGGAGCAGCAGGCCGCGCCCTTTAAGGTCGCCGCGCAACGGGGTCCAGTCGAGCGCCTGCAGGCCCGGATCGAAGCCCGGCGCGACGGCGCCCAGCCAGTGCCAGCGCAGCTCCGCCGCGGTTACCAGCAGCCCGAAGGCCAACAGGGCGACGGTGGCCGTGGTCGCGCGCCGCAGCAGTTTGGGGCGGGTTTCGGCAAGCCGCGCCAGTTCGGCGCCGAGCAGCGGGAAGGCGAACAGGTAGCCCGGCACCGCCCAGTGGGGCAGCACGCGGGGCGACCACAACGCCACCACGGCAAACCCGACGATGGGGGGCAGCGCCAGGCAGCACAGCAGCCAGCTTTGCCGGGCCCGTGGCCCGGCGCTGAGGCCGCGCACCAGGGCGATGACCAGCCCGGCCCAGATCCAGGGCAGCAGGTAAAGCGCCGCGCCGGCCAGCACCAGCGGCGGCCCGCCGAGGTTCAACCGCTGCGCCGCCGCCCGTCCGCCCTGGAAGGCGAAGCTGGCCCAGCCATGGCTGGCGTTCCACCCCACCACCGGGGCGAACAGCACCGCCGCCAGCGCCACCGCCACCCAGGGCTGTGGTCGGCCCAGCCAGCGCCGGTGGACGGGGCTGCTCGCCAGATACAGCACGGCGCCAGCCAGGGTGAGCACGGCGGAGTATTTCGACAGCAAGGCGAGCCCGGCGCAGGCACCGGCGCCCAGCCACCATCCCCAATGCGCCTCTTGGTCCGGCAGGGCGCGCATCAGGCAGTATCCGGCGCCGAGCAGGGCGCACACCAGCGGGCCGTCCGGCAGTACCCAGAAGCCGGTGGTGATGCCCAGCACCGGGGCGAGGTTCAGCGCGACCGCCGCCCACAGTCCGGCCGGCGGCGAGCACGCCAGCGCACCCAGCCGGTAAACCAGCAGGGTGGAGACTGAAAACAACGCCACGAAGGGCAGCCGCACCACTAAGGGCCGTTCGCTGCCCAGCAGCAGCGCCGCGCCGCGCGACAGCCACCAGGACAGCGGCGGGTGGTCGAAGTAGCCGAAATGCAGCACCCGCCCGGCCGCCACCATGTAGGTTTCGTCGATGGTCAGCCCGAGCTCCGCCGCCGCCAGCAGACGCAGCAGCGCCGTGCCGGCGATCAGCAGCACGAGCAGGCTCAGGCAGCGGGCAGGCGACATGGTGCGTCGGGGAGGGGGCGCGGCGGCCGAGGCCGTCGCGCCCGGTGCCCCGTTCAGGCCGCGACCAGCGTCTGTTGCTGTTCGCCCAGGCCGTCGATGCCCAGCCGCATCACCTGGCCGGGGCGCAGGAACACCGGCTCGGGCTTCTTGCCCATGCCGACGCCCGGCGGCGTGCCGGTGGAGATGATGTCGCCCGGATGCAGGGTGATGAAGTGGCTGACGTAGGAGACCAGCTTGATGACGCCGAAGATCATCGTCTTCGTATTGCCGGTCTGCATGCGCTTGCCGTCCACATCGAGCCACATGGGCAGGTTCTGCGGGTCGGGGATCTCGTCCTTGGTCACCATCCAGGGGCCGGTGGGGCCAAACGTGTCGCAGCTCTTGCCCTTGGTCCATTGGCCGCCGCGCTCGATCTGGTATTCGCGCTCGCTGACGTCGTTGACGATGCAATAGCCGGCGACGTGGGCCATCGCGTCCTGTTCGGACACGTAGCTGGCCTTGGTGCCGATGACGATGGCCAGTTCCACTTCCCAGTCGGTCTTCTTCGAGCCGCGCGGCACCTTCACGTCGTCGTACGGGCCGTTATAGGCACCGAGTGCCTTGAGGAACATGATCGGTTCCTTGGGCAGTGCCGCGCCGGTTTCGGCGGCGTGGTCGGCGTAGTTCAGGCCGATGCAGACGAAGTTCAGCGGCCGTGCCANNCGCCAGTTTGGCCAGCCCCTCGGGCGACAGCGTGTGGCTGTCAATATCCGCCACCACGTCCGACAGGTCGCGGATATTCCCCGCATTGTCCATCAGCCCGGGCTTCTCGGCGCCCGCGGGCCCCCAGCGCAGCAGTTTCATCGTGTGTTCTCCATTTCAGATTCAGAGTGAAATGCCGCCGTCGATGACGACGGCCTGGCCGGTGGTGAACCCGGCATCGTCGGAGGCGCGTTTGCCGCTGGTTGGCCTGGCATGTCCCTCTCCCTCATGCAGACGAAAGCATCGGCGCGATGAATCGTCCTTGGTTGTCGCCGTCCGCGGTCAGTGGCAGCGCCGTCATCCCGTTCCCCCTGGTCTGGGGCGGGGCACGGTAGTCCTGGCGGACCGCCGCAGGCAATCGGGGAGCGGGGTTATGGCGGAACGGGTGATTCTGGTCACCGGGGTGGCGCTGGTGCGGGCGCCTGCCTGGTCTCCGCCGAGGCCGGCTACGGCACCGGTCAGGGGCTGCATGTCAGCGGCGGGCTGGTGATTTAGGGCAATGCCAGCCTGAGAGGACCGCGCGGTCCTCTCAGGCTGGTAAGATTACTCTAGAAGCTGTCGGGCGAAATGACGTTCTGCGGCCGGTCGCTCAGCAGCGCGGCGGCGATCGTCTCCGCGCCCTTGCGCCGGATGTCATCGAAGGCCTGCGGCGAGTGGTAGG
>PLTJ01000289.1 GCA_003164455.1 Acetobacteraceae bacterium | reverse complement strand
TTGATGGTGCCGGTGATGACGTCCACCGACGGTCGCTGGGTGGCCATCACCACATGGATGCCGGCGGCGCGCGCCATCTGTGCCAACCGCTGCACCGTTATCTCGATTTCCTTGCCGGCCACCATCATCAGGTCGGCCATCTCGTCGATCAGCACCACGATGAAGGGCAGCGGCTCCAGCGCCAGCGGCTGCTCCTCGAAGATCGGCTTGCCGGTTTCCGAATCGAAGCCGGTCTGCACCCGCCGCGTCACCACCTCGCCCTTGGCGCGCGCCGCAGCCACCCGGTCGTTGTAGCCGCCGATATTGCGCACGCCGAGCTGGCTCATCGAGCGGTAGCGCCGCTCCATCTCCCGCACCGTCCATTTCAGCGCCACCACGGCCTTGGCCGGCTCGGTCACCACCGGGGCCATCAGGTGCGGGATGCCGTCATAGGCGGACAGTTCGAGCATTTTCGGGTCGATCAGGATCAGCCGACACTGCTCGGGCGACATGCGGTAAAGCAGCGACAGGATCATGGCGTTGATGCCGACCGACTTGCCGGATCCGGTGGTGCCGGCCACCAGCAGGTGGGGCATGCGGGCGAGATCGACGATGATCGGGCCGCCCGCGATATCCTTGCCAAGCGCCAGCGACAGGCGGAACTGCTGGCGCTCCCAGGCCTCGCTCCTGAACAGTTCGTTCAGATACACCGTCTCGCGCTTGCTGTTCGGCACCTCGATGCCGATGACGTTGCGGCCGGGCACGGTGGCGATGCGCACGGCGGTGACCGACAGACTGCGGGCGACATCGTCGGCCAGGCCGATGACGCGGGCGCTACGGATGCCGGGCGCCGGCTCGAGCTCATACAGCGTGACCACCGGACCGGCGCAGATCTCGACGATCCGGCCCTCCACGCCGTAGTCGGCCAGCACCGATTCGAGCTGTCTGGCGGTCGTTTGCAGCGCCTCCTCGGTGGGCGCGCCAATCGAGGCGCGGGCGGGCGCTGGTTTCAGCAGGTCGAGCGGCGGAAAACGCCAGCCGCCGTCCAGTGCCAGGCTTTCCTGCCGCGGCGGCGGGGCCGGTTTCCTTGCCGGCGGGACGGCTTTCACCTTTGTGGAAGAATCCACCCGGCCGGGCGGCGAAGGCGGCACGACGACGCGGGGCTCGTGGCGGGTCGTATCCGGTTCCGGCGCTTCCGGTGCTTTGGCGCGCGGCGGCCGGGAGCCATTGATACGGCGCAACAGGCGCAGGCCGGCGCCGCCCACGCGGCTTGAGGCGCGTCCAAGCAGACCGGCCACGGCCTGTCCGCCGCGCGCCGTATGCCGTACCGCCCGTCCGGCGGTGCGCCATTCCCCGGCGGTGAGCCCGAGCGCCAGCACCACCAGCACGATCGCCAGCGCCGCCGCCAGCGTCCACACCAGCACCGGGCCAGCGGGTCCCATCAGGTCGGCGCCGGCGGCCAGCGCATCACCCTTCAGCAGCACACCGGCGGCGCCACCGGGCCCGGCCGCCGTGGGCCAGGCCATGACGATACCGCGCGGCCCGGGCACCGAAGCCAGCACCGCCGCGGTCACGGGCAGCGCGGCCAGCAGGGCGGCCAGACGCAGCGGCAGGTTGGCCAGCCCGCGCTGCGAGCCGAGCCGCCAAGCCCAGGCCAGCAACGCCACCCCGGGCAGCACGCCGGCGACGCCAAAGCCCTGCAACAACAGATCGGCGACCAGCGCGCCCGGCCTGCCCGCCAGGTTCTGCACGACCCGGGTGGTGGTGGTGTTCAGCGAGGGGTCGCGGGCATCGTAGCAGGCCAGTGCCACCAGCATCGCCAATCCGGCCAGGGCAAGAAACACCGCGCCGAGTTCCGCCAGACGACGGCGAATCAGCGAACGCACCGCCTCGGACGCGAACCGCCCGGTCTGCCGGCGGTCCTGAACGGCAACGGCCATGCATCAACCCCCGCTTCGCGGCTGACTCTACCGCGCCAGCGCAAGTATACGCCAGAACTCCCTGAAAGCAGAAGCGTATGCCAGAAAAAAGAACCCTCCTCCGTGATGCGGGAGAGGGCTCAGCGGGGCCGGGAGGAACCGGTCAGCCCAGGGGTTCGCCGCTCAGAGCGCGTCGGCATCGGTCTCGCCGGTGCGGATGCGCACCACGCGCCCGACGTCGAGGACGAAAATCTTGCCGTCGCCGATCTTGCCGGTGCGGGCCGCGCCGACGATTGCCTCGACGACCTGATCGGCGAGGTTGGCCGCCACCACCACTTCGATCTTCAGCTTGGGCAGGAAGTTCACGTGGTACTCGGCGCCGCGGTAGATCTCGGTCTGCCCCTTCTGCCGGCCGAAGCCTTTCACCTCGGACACGGTCAGCCCTTGCACGCCCAGCGGCGTCAGCGCCTCGCGCACGTCGTCGAGCTTGAATGGTTTGATAATCGCCATGATCAGCTTCATGTCGCGGCCTTGTTCCGGTTGCCTGGGGCGGTATCCAATCAAGAACCGTGCCGCGCGATTCCGCCCTCGTTTCACGGTGGCCGGTCGCAGTTCTGCACAGTTTTCAGGCAGAGTCTTGCATTTGCGCGCAGGAACGCCTCCTTTGCCGATGTCCGGCGAAGGGGCAGATGGATGGAGAAGGCGATGAGCGGGAGCCGCGACGTCGAGGTGTGCATCGTCGGCGCCGGCCCGGTTGGGGGTACGCTGGCCTGCCGCCTGG
>PLTJ01000440.1 GCA_003164455.1 Acetobacteraceae bacterium | reverse complement strand
GGCGGAAGAAGTTCCAGCGCGAGGACCCCTCCAGCGCCGCGGCTTCCTTCAGGTCCGACGGCACGGTCTGCAGGGCGGCGAGGTAGAAGATCATGAAGAACCCCGCGTCCTTCCACACCTCGACCGCGATCATGGCGGGCAGCGCGGTGTTGGGGTCGCCCAGCCAGTTGTGCCGCCCGCCGCCGAACAGGCCGAGCACGTGATCGAACAGGCCGTAGTCCGGGGTGTAGAAAAACATCCAGATGTTCGCCACCGCGATCATCGGCAGCATGGTGGGGGTGAAGTAGGCCATCCGCAGCAGCGGCCGGCCGGGTAGCGCCTCGTTGACGGCGAGCGCCATCAGCAGGGCCAGCAGCACCGAGGCGGGGATGGTGCACAGCGCATAGACGATGTTGTTGTGCAGGGCCTGCCAGAACACCGGGTCGTCCCACAGGGTGGCGTAGTTGTCGGTGCTGACGAAGTGCGACGGATGGCTGCCCTTGGCGGTGCTGTAGAGGCTGTCAAGGATGGTCGTCACCGCCGGCCAGTGGGTAAACGCCACCAGCAGCGCCAGCGCGGGCAGAATGAGCAGCCAGGCCTGGACGGTTTCGCGCTTCATCGGCATCCGGGGGGAGGGTCGTGCAGCACTAAGTCTTCTTGTACGGCTTGAGGATGCGGTCGGCTTCCACCTGGACGTTGGCCATGGCCTGGGCCGGCGTTATCTTGCCGCTCAGGCAGGACTGGATCTGGTTGGTCAGCGCCGCATAGACGCGCTGGTTCTCGAAGGTGGACAATTCGCCCACGGCCACCGGCAGGAAGCCGCGCGCGACGTCGGCGGGCGGGAAGTCGGCGACGTATTTCTTCAGCGCCGGCGTCTCGTAGGCGGCCGGGCTGGTGGCGATGTAGCCGGTCTTGATCGACCAGTCGGCCGCCCGATCGGGCTCGGACAGGAAGCGCGCGAGGCGCAACGCCGCCTGGCGTTCGGCCGGGCTCGCCGACTTGAAGAAATACAGGTTGCCGCCGCCCACCACGGTGCGCGGTTCGTCCTTGCCGGGCAGGCCGGCGATGCCGAACGGGAATTTCGCGTTGGCCCGCAGGTTGGTCAGGTTGCCCGTGGTGTGCTGGATGATCGCCGCGTTGCCTTCCAGGAAGTCGGGCGACAGCGAGGGCCACGCCGACTCGCCCTGCGGGGTCACCTTGAGCTCGAAGGCCAGCGACTGCCAGAAGGCCATCGCCTCGATCGCCTTGGGCTGGTTGAAATAGGCCTCCGTCCCGGCCTCGTTCATCAGCACCTGGTGAACCTGGTTGGCCAGCGCGCCAAATGTCCACTGCGCGTTGCCAAGATCGGAGGCCAACTTGATGCCCCAGCGCGTCACCCGCCCGGAGGCATCCTTCTTCGTCAGCTTCACCGCCGCGGCGGTGAGTTCCGCCCAGGTGCGCGGATACTTCTCAGGGTCGAGCCCGACTTCCGCGAAGGCGGCCTTGTTGTAGTACTGCACCGCGGTCGAGCGTTGGAACGGCACCGACCAGGTCTTGCCGTCGGCATGGCTGTTGGCCATGAAGGCGGGGTAGAAGCCGTCGAGCCACTTCTTGGCATCGGCATCCAGGCCGATCTCGTCGAGGCTGACCAGGATGTCCTGGTCCTGCAGGCTGTGCATCTCGGCGGCCAGCAGCACCGCCAGTTGCGGCCCGCTGCCGCCCTTGATCGCGGTGAGCGCCTTGATCAGCGTCGAGGAGTAGTCGCCGGCATACACCGGCTTGGCGGCAATGCCGGTCTGCTTCTCGAACTCCTGGCAGTAGCCGTCGATGACGGCCGGCAGCGGTCCGCCGACGGCAATCGGGTAATAGAACGACAACTCCTTCACCGTCTGCGCCCGCCCGATGGCGGGCGCGGCAAGCGTGGCTACAGAGGCGGCCAGAAGGGTGCGTCTGTTGATGTGCGCGGGCATGTGGGGCCTCGTGGGATCAGACGGGTTGCGGGACGAATTGCAGGCGTTGGCCGGTAGCGGCGTCGAACAGATGGAAATCAGCCGCATCGGCAGCGAAGCGCACGGTCGCGCCATCCGGGATGGCGGCGCGGCCGGGCAGGCGGGCGAGCAGGCGGATGCCGTCGCCCACCGTGCAGGCTGCCACCGTGTCGGCGCCCAGATACTCGGCGTGCAGCACGGTGGCGGGGATACCGGCATCGGCAAGGCGCAGCGCCTCCGGCCGGATGCCGGCCAGCGCCTCGGTGGACAGGGATGGCACCAGCACCGGGCCGTCGGTGCCACGCACCACCATGCCGCCGGCGCCCGGCACGAGAGGCAACAGGTTCATCGGCGGCGTGCCGATGAAGCTGGCGGCGAAGGCGGTGGCGGGCTGGGCATAGACGTCGGCCGGCGGGGCGTCCTGCTCGATCCGGCCGTTGCGCAGCAGCACCACCTGGTCGGCCATGCCCATGGCCTCGGTCTGGTCGTGGGTAACGTAGAGCATGGTGATGCCGAGCCGGCGCTGAAGGGTCAGGATCTCGCGCCGCATGTCGGCACGCAGCTGGGCGTCGAGGTTCGACAGCGGCTCGTCCATCAGGCAGACCGGGCTTTCCGCCACGATGGCGCGACCCAGCGCCACCCGCTGCTGCTGCCCGCCGGAGAGCTGGCCGGGGCGGCGGGCCAGCAGGTGGCCGATGCCAAGGATGGCGGCCGCCCGTTCCAACCGGCGCGCCCGCTCGGGCTTCGGCACGCCGCGCGCCTTGAGACCGAAAACGATGTTCTCGGCGACGTCGAGGTGCGGAAACAGGGCGTAGGACTGGAACACCATGGCCACCCCGCGCCGGGCGGGCGGCAGGTGGGTGACGTCGCGGCCGCCGATCTCCACCGTGCCATCGCTGGCCTGCTCCAGGCCGGCGACGATGCGCAAACAGGTGGTCTTGCCGCAGCCCG
The DNA here is from genome assembly GCA_003164455.1 of Acetobacteraceae bacterium. GTDB lineage: Bacteria > Pseudomonadota > Alphaproteobacteria > Acetobacterales > Acetobacteraceae > Rhodovastum. Next base: position 15,860 of record PLTJ01000440.1, on the reverse strand, counting down.
ATGGACCGAGCAGCACACAGAAACTGCCGGCCGCGACCTCCAGCGACACGGCATCGAGCGCTGCAACCTGGCCGAAGCGGCGGCTGACACCACGCAACCGCACAACCACACCGGCCGCGCGCGGAGTCGCTGAGGTTATCTGGTCCGTCATTTGCCTCCCCGGGCCGTCACCTTGGCATGAAGCGGCCGGTATGCGTAATTATTATCAGCCGGGCGATCTTAGTCAGCACCGTTGTCGCATGCTTGTTACGTATTGATGGCACTGACAGCACAGCAAGGCAAGTGATCGGCCTGTCCAGCGGAATCGGCCGGCGCAACGTCCTGCACGGACACGCCAGACACATATAATTGACCCCCCGGCCGCCCTCTTGTAATGATTACGGGCACGTCAAAAGCGGAGGCCAGCATGAAGATTGGCATGATCACCGATAGCGTCGCCACTCTCGATTTTGACGCAATGCTGGCGCTTGCCGCGCGACTCGGCATGGACGCGCTGGAATTCGCCTGCGGCAACTGGTCGCCGGCGCCGCATATCAATCGCCCCGCGATGCTGGAGGATGCCGGCAAGCGGCGCGACTTCCTCCGCCGCCTGGACGAACACGGGCTCGCGATCAGCGCCCTGAACTGCTCGGGCAACCCCTTGCATCCCGGCGAGGAAGGGCGGCAGCACGATAAGGTGACCCGGGAGACCATCCGGCTGGCCGGGCTGCTCGGTGTGGAGCGGGTGGTGATGATGTCGGGCTGCCCCGGGGCGCCCGGCGATGCCTATCCCAACTGGATCACCGTGCAATGGCCCGCCGAAACCCGGGCCATCCTGCAATGGCAGTGGGACGAGGTGCTGGTGCCGTATTGGCGCGATCTGGTCGCTTTCGCCGCCGACCACGGGGTGCGCCGGTTGTGCCTGGAGCTGCACGGGCACCAGAACGTCTACAACGTCCGCACGATGCTGCGGCTGCGCGAGCAGGTGGGCGAGGCGGTGGGCGCCAACTTCGACCCGAGCCACCTGATGTGGATGGGCGCCGACCCGATCGCCGCCATCCGCGCGCTGGGACCGGCGATCTATCATGTGCATGCCAAGGACACCCGGGTGGACCCGGAGATCGCCGGGGTGAACAGTCCGCTCGAGACCATCACCGCCGACCACTGGCGTGAGCGGTCGTGGAACTACGTTACCCTGGGCTATGGCCACGGCGAGGCCTGGTGGGCGGAGTTCGTCACCGCGCTCGCCGCGGCCGGCTACGACGACGTGCTGTCGATCGAGCACGAGGACTTCATGATGTCGCCCGTCGAGGGCGTCGAGAAATCGGTGGCGCTGCTCAACCGCGTCGCCTTCAACCGGCCGCAGCGCTGAGAAGACGGGAAGGACGCGGCGCGACATCGCCGCCTTCGACCTTGGTGGCGTAAGGGAGGAGGGGAAGGGATGACGACGATGCGGTTGACGGCGGCGCAGGCGTTGGTTCGGGCGATGGTGGCGCAGCGGACGGAGATTGACGGCCGCATTGAGCCTTTGTTTGGCGGTGTGTGGGCGATTTTTGGCCACGGCAATGTGTCTGGTCTTGGCGAGGCCCTGTATGCGGTGCGCGATCGGCTGCCGACGTATCGCGGCCATAACGAACAGGGGATGGCGCTGGCGGCGGCGGCATACGCGAAGGCGAGCCGGCGGCGGCGGATGATGGCCTGCACCACCTCGATCGGGCCGGGCGCACTGAACATGGTGACGGCGGCGGCGGTGGCGCATGTCGATCGGCTGCCGGTGCTGCTGCTGCCCGGCGACGTGTTCGCCACCCGCCGGCCGGACCCGGTGCTGCAACAGATCGAGGCGTTTGGCGACGGCACGATCTCGGCGAACGACTGCTTTCGCCCGGTGTCGCGCTACTTCGACCGTCTGACGCGGCCCGAACAGGTGGTGCCAGCCTTCGAGCGGGCGTTGCAGGTGCTGACCGACCCGGCGGAGTGCGGCCCGGTGACGCTGGCCTTCTGCCAGGACGTGCAGACCCAGGCGGCCGACTATCCGGAGCACTTCTTCGCCCCGAGAGTGTGGCGGCGGCGGCGGGTGCGGCCGGATCGGCGCGAACTGGCCGATGCGGCGAGCCTGCTGCGCGGGGCGCAGCGGCCGCTGGTGGTGGCTGGCGGGGGCGTGCTCTACGCCGAGGCCGAGGCGGCGCTGGCGCGCTTCTGCGCCGCGCACGGCCTGCCCGCCGGGGAGACCCAGGCCGGCAAATCCTCGCTGCCCGCCTCGCATCCGATGAACATGGGCGGCATCGGCGTCACCGGCACCTCGGCGGCGAACGCGCTCGCCGCCGAGGCCGACGTGATCCTCGCCGTAGGCACCCGGTTACAGGACTTCACCTCCGGTTCGCGGGCGCTGTTCGCGGCGGCGGGGCACCGCATCGTCGGGCTCAACGTGCAGCTTTTCGACGCCGCCAAGCACGGTGGCGCGCCGCTGCTGGCCGACGCGCTGGCCGGGCTGGAGGCGCTGGAGTCCGCGCTTGGCGACTGGCAGGCGCCGGCCGCCTGGACCGACCGGGCGCGGGCGGAGAAGTCGGCCTGGGAGGACCTTGCCACGCGCTACACCGCGGCCGGCAACACCGCCCTGCCGTCGGACGCGCAGGTGATCGGCGTGGTGCAGCGGCAGTTGCGGCCGGGCGACGTGGTGCTCAACGCGGCGGGCGGGCTGCCCGGCGAACTGCACAAGCTGTTCCGCACCGAGGAGCCGCTGGGCTACCACATGGAATACGGCTTTTCCTGCATGGGCTACGAGATCGCCGGCGGCATCGGCACCAAACTCGCCTTGCCCGACCGCAACGTCATCGTGATGGTGGGCGACGGCAGCTACCTGATGCTGAACTCGGAGCTGGCGACATCGATTCTGCTTGGCCAGAAGCTGACCGTGGTGGTGCTGGACAACCACGGCTTCGGCTGCATCAGCCGCCTGCAGCACGCGACCGGCGGGGAAGGGTTCAACAACCTGCTGGCCGACACGCAGCACGTCGAATTGCCGGCGCTGGATTTTGCCGCCCATGCGCGGAGCCTGGGCGCGACCGCCGAGAAGGTCGGCTCGCTTGCCGATCTTGAGGCCGCGCTGGCGCGGGCGCGGGCGAGTGCGCGCACGTATGTGATTGTCATCGAGACCGACGCCATCGCCAGCACGGAGGCCGGCGGCGCTTGGTGGGACGTGGCGGTGCCCGAGGTGTCGCCGCGCCCGCAGGTGGCCGAGGCCCGTGCCCGCTATGAGGACGCGATCGCGCGGCGCGCGGCGATCGACTGACGATTCAACGAGATCCGAAGGAGATACCCCATGACTGTCCGCATCGGGGCCAACCCGATCTGCTGGTCGAATGACGACATGCAGGAACTGGGCGAAGACATTTCGCTTGCAACCTGCCTCCGGGAAGCCAGCAGCGTGGGTTTTCAGGGCATGGAGATGGGGCACAAGTTTCCCCGCCAGGCCGCCGCGCTGAAGGACGTGCTCAGCCCGTTCGGATTGTCGTTCGTGTCGGGCTGGTATTCCTCGGAATTGCTGAGGCGTGACGCCCAGGCCGAACTGCGCGCGTTGCGTCCGCACCTCGACCTGCTGAAGGCGATGGGCTGCACGGCCCTGGTGTTCGCCGAGACCTCGAATGCGATCCACGGCAACCGGGACAAGCCGCTGTCGCAGCGGCCGGTGATGCCGGTGGGCGGCTGGCAGGAATTCGGCCGGCAAATGACCGAGGTGGCGGCGGCGACGTTGGCGGAAGGCGTGCGGCTGACTTACCACCACCACATGGGCACGGTGGTGCAGAGCGAGGCCGACATCGATGCCTTCATGGCCTCGACCGGCCCGGAGGTGCATCTGCTGCTCGACACTGGTCACGCCACCTTCGCCGGCGCCGATCCGGTGGCGCTGGCCCGGCGCTATCGCGGCCGCATCGGCCACGTCCACACCAAGGACGTGCGCGCCGCGATGATGGCCGAGAGCCGCGCCAGGGACTGGAGTTTCCTGGAGAGTGTGGTGCAGGGCGTGTTCACCGTGCCGGGCGACGGCATGATCGACTTCGCCGCGGTGTTCCGCGAACTGACAGGCTACGCCGACTGGGTGGTGCTGGAGGCCGAGCAGGACCCGAAGAAGGCGAACCCGCTGGTCTATACGACGAAGGGCTACGCGCACCTGGTGCGGGTGCTGACCGCGGCGGGGTTGCGCTGATGTCGCCGCTGCTCATCAAGCCCGCGCGGGGCGCGGCGGACGGGCGGGTGCATCACATCACGCCGGCCTCGGCGGGCTGGTCGTATGTCGGCTTCGAGGTGTTTGATCTCGTCCCGGAGCAGGCGCTGGCGCAGGCCACCGACGGGCGCGAGGTGTGCCTGGTCCTGCTCGCCGGCCGCGCCGAGGTCAGCGCGGGGGGACAGGATTTCGGCACGATTGGCGACCGGACAAACCCGTTCGAGGGGGCGCCATGGTCGGTTTACGTGCCGGCGCGCTCGCACTGGCGGGTGGTGGCGAAAACCCCGGTGGAACTGGCGGTGTGCTCCTCGCCCGCCGAGGGCAAGCTGCCGGCGCGGTTGATCCCGCCCGGCCTGGTTGGCCAGGAGACGCGGGGCAAGGGCAGCAACACGCGCTTCGTGCGCAACATCCTGCCCGACAGCGCGGCGGCGGAGACATTGCTCGTTGTCGAGGTGATCACGCCGGGCGGCAACTGGTCGAGCTATCCGCCGCACAAGCACGACACCGACGATGCGCCGCGCGAAACCTACCTGGAGGAGACCTACTACCACCGTCTGGCCCGACCCGGCTTCGCGGTGCAGCGTGTCTATACCGACGACCTTTCGCTCGACGAGACGATGGCGGTGGCCGATCGCGACGTGGTGCTGGTGCCGAAGGGCTACCATCCGGTCGGCACGCCGATCGGTTTCGACCTCTACTACCTCAACACGATGGCTGGCCCGGTGCGGCAGTGGCATTTCACGCTCGCCCCGGAGCATGCCTTCCTCGGCTGGTAAATTTGCTGAAAGGAACGACAACATGGTTCGATTCGCGGTGCTCGGATGCGGTCGCATCGGCCGGATGCACGCCCAGAACCTTGCCCGGCACCCGTCGGTGGAACTGGTCTCGGTGTTCGACGTGCTTGCCCCCGTCGCCCAGGAGGTGGCCGGTGGGCTGGGCGTGAAGGCGGCGGCTTCGGTTGCGGAGGTATTGGCGGACACGTCGGTGGAGGCGGTGTTGATCGCGACCCCCACCGATACGCACGTGCCGCTGATCATCGCCGCGGCGAAGGCGGGCAAGGCGGTGCTGTGCGAGAAGCCGATCGACCTCGACATGGCGCGGGTGCAGGCCTGCTGGAAGGAGATCGCGCCACTCAACCCGACGGTGATGATCGGTTTCAACCGGCGCTTCGATCCGTCGTTCAGGGCGGTGCGCGACCGCATCGTGGCGGGCGAGATCGGCACGCCCGAGCTGGTGCTCATCAGCAGCCGCGATCCCGCGCCGCCGCCGGTGTCCTATGTCAAGGTCTCCGGCGGTCTGTTCCGCGACATGACGATCCACGACTTCGACATGGCGCGTTACCTTGTCGGCGACATCGTGGAAGTGCAGGCGGCCGGCGGCAATCTGGTGGACCCGGCGATTCGCGAGGCCGGCGACATCGACACCGCCATGGTGACGATGCGGGCGGCCTGTGGCGCGCTCGTGCACATCAACAACTCGCGGCGCTCGGCCTACGGCTATGACCAGCGCATCGAGGCGTTCGGCGCGCTCGGCATGTTGCAGGCCGGCAATCGCACGGCGACCACCGTCGAGGCGTCCAACGACCGCCACAGCGGCGCGCGCGACGTGGTGCTGAACTTCTTCATCCAGCGCTACCAGGAAGCCTATGCCGCCGAGGTGGAACACTTCGTCGCCTGCCTGCGCGAGAAGAAACAGCCGCTCGCCGGATTCGCCGAGGGCGTCGAGGCGCTGCGCCTCGCCAACGCCGCACTCGAAAGCCTGCGCAGCGGAAAGACCGTGAGGATCGCGCCATGAACGACGCTTCAACGAATCCCAGCCCCCTGCTCAAGACCGTATCGACCACCGCGACCGACGTCTGGAACGACTCCTGTTCGCCCACGGAGCTGAAATACGCTCTCGCCAACGGGGCGGTGGGGGCGACGACGAATCCCTCGATCGTACTGGGGGTGCTGGCGAAGGAAATGCCGGCGTGGCGCGAGTGGATCGGCCGCCTCGTCGCCGACAATCCCACCGCCGACGAAGATACCCTGGCCTGGAAGCTCATCGAGCAGACCGGGCTGACGGGCGCCGAACTTTTGCTGCCGGTGTTCAAGCGGGAGAAGGGACGCAAGGGGCGTCTTTCGATCCAGACCAACCCGATCTTCTACCGCAACACCGAGGCGCTGGTCGCCCAGGCCGTGCACTTCGCCGCCCTGGCGCCCAACATCCAGGTGAAGATTCCGGCGACGGCGGCCGGCATTCCGGCGATCGAGGAGGCCACCTACCGGGGGGTGAACGTCAACGCCACCGTCAGCTTCACGCTGCCGCAGGCCCTCGCCGTGGGCGAGGCTATGGAGCGCGGGCTCAATCGCAGAGTGGCAGAGGGCGCCGACATCTCCACCATGTCCCCGGTCTGCACCCTCATGGTGGGGCGGCTGGACGACTGGCTGAAGGCGGTCGCCAAGCGCGACGGCATCGTCACCACGCCGGGCGATCTGGACTGGGCGGGCGTCGCCGTCATGAAGAAGGCGTATGGCCTCTACAAGGCCCGCAACTACCGGGCCCGGCTGCTGGCGGCGGCCTATCGCAGCCATCTGCACTGGTCCGAGTTTATCGGCGGCGACGTCGTCCTGACCATTACGCACGAGTGGCAGGTGCTGTTGAACAACTCGGATATCGAGGTGAAGGAGCGCATGCAGAATCCCGTCGATCCGGCCATCGTCGCCGGGTTGCACCGCAAGTTCGCGGAGTTCCGCAAGGCGTACGACGAGGACGGGATGACGATCGCCGAGTTCGACAGCTATGGCGCTACGGTGCGGACGTTGCGCAGCTTCATCGAGGCCTATCGCGACATTCTCGCGATCGTCCGCGACTTCATGCTGCCGCCAACCTAAGCGCCGGACCCGTCCAGCCGTCTGTCACTCCGGCGGGACCAGCGCCACCGCGGCAGCATCGACCAGGATGCCGGCGGCGTCGCCTTCCACCAGCGGCCGGACCACGTCCGGGTCGCTGATGAAGAACGCGCCGGCGATCCCGTCCAATACCACTTCGTATTCCATGTGGCTGCCGAGGTAGCAAACCTTGCGGATATGCCCGGGCAGCACCGGCCCGGTCGTCCCGTGCGCCAGCCGCAGCGCCTGCGGCCGCACCGCCAGCTCCGCAGTCCCGTCGGCCAGGCCGCGCCGCGGCAGGCTCAGCGTAACCCCGCCCAGGCTCACCGAGGCGGTGGCATCATCGATGCCGCACACCGTCACCGGCATCAGATTGGCATCGCCGATGAAGTCGGCGACGAAGCGGCTGACGGGCTGCTCGTACAGCTCGCGCGGCGAGCCGTCCTGGGCGATGCGGCCAGCGTTCATCACGATCACCCGGTCCGATACCGCCAGCGCCTCCTGCTGGTCGTGCGTCACATACACCACGGTCAACTTCAGCGTCTGCTGCAAGGCGCGGATCTCGTCGCGCACGTGCCGGCGCAGCTTGGCGTCCAGGTTGGACAGCGGCTCGTCGAACAGCAGCACCTCGGGCTCCAGCACGATGGCGCGCGCCACCGCCACGCGCTGCTGCTGGCCGCCGGAGAGCTGCCCGGGCAGCCGCTCCTCGAAGCCGGCCAGGCCGACCTGGCGCAGCTTCTCGCGCGCCACCGCCTCGGCCTCGGCGCGCCGCATGCCGCCGGCACGCAGCCCGTAGCACGCGTTCTCGCGCACGTTCATGTGCGGAAACAGGGCGTACGACTGGAACACCATGCTGACATTGCGCTCCGCCGCCGACAGCGCCGTCACATCGCGCCCGCCGATCAGGATGCGCCCGCGGCTGGCCGGCTCCAGCCCGGCGAGCAGCCGCAGCGTGGTGGTCTTGCCGCAGCCCGATGGGCCGAGCAGCGTCACCAGCGTGCCCGGTTCGATGGTGAACGACACGTCGTCCACCGCGGCGGCCTGGCCATAGAGCTTGCTGACGCCCTGGAACTCGACGGCAAGGCGGTTCATGCGACGCCCACTCCCATGTTGCCCGCGGCGAGCCCGCGCCGGCCGATACGCTGGCGCCCGACCAGCAATACGATGATCCCGAGGGCCGCCACCATCACCACGATCAGCGCCGCCGAATAGACCAGCGCCATGCCGTCCTCGCCGACGTCGGCGCGCCCCACGATATAGACGGTGGCGAGCTGATATTGCGCCGTGGTGAGGAAAATCACCGCGCTCACCGCCGTCACCGCGCGCACGAAGGCATAAACCATGGCGGTGATGACGGCGGGGCGGATGATCGGCAGCACCACCAGCCGCACGGTGCGGAAGCTGCGCGCCCCGAGCGTCAGGGAGGCTTCGTCCAGGCTGCGGTCGAGCTGGCTCAGGCTGGCCAGGCCGGCGCGGATGCCCACCGGCATGTTGCGGAACACGAAGGCCAGCACGAGGATGATGCCGGTGCCGGTGAGCTCCAGCGGCGGCACGTTGAAGGCCAGGATATAGGCGATGCCGATCACCGTGCCGGGGATGGCGAAGCTCATCATGGTGCCGAACTCGAACAGGCCCTTGCCGGCGAAGTCCTGCCGCGCCAGCAGCCAGGCCGTCAGCAGCCCGAGCCCGGCGGTGAACGGCATCGCCACCAGCGCCAGTTCCAGCGTGGTGATGAACGAACTCCAGGCCGAGCCGCTGAGGAACCAGCCGCCGACGCCGTGCTCAATGCTGAAGGCGGTGAGGAAGTATTTGAGCGTCAGCGAATTGTCGCGGCCGAAATCCACCACGAACCCGCCGCCCAGAATGATGCCGTAGACCACCACGGTCAGCACGATCCAGGGCAGCACGGCGGCGGCGCACAGCGCTTTCAGCCCGCCGGGCAAGGGCGGGTGCAGCCCGGCATCGCCCTTGCCCGAGACGGAGGTGAAGCTGCGTCCCTCCTGCCACAGGCGCTGCGCCATGAAGGCGGAGAGGGTGAAGACCAGCAGCACGATGGCCAGCACCGCGGCGCGCCCCTGGTCGTGGGTCGCGCCCACCACGGCGAAGAAGATGTCGGTCGAAAGAACGGTGTAGTTGCCGCCCAGCATCAGCGGGTTGCCGAAATCCGCCATGCTCTCGATGAAACCGATCAGGAAGGCGTTGGCGATACCGGGACGGATCAGCGGCCAGGTGACGGTGCGGAAGGTCCGCCATGGCCCGGCCCGCAGCGTCTGTGCCGCCTCCTCCATGCTCGGGCTCACGGCTTGCAGCACGCCGGCCATCACCAGATAGGCGATCGGCGTGAACGCCAGGGTCTGCGCGATCGCAATGCCGGGCAGCCCGTAGATCCAACGGCTGCGCGGGATGTCGAAATGGTCGGCCAGAAAGACGGTGGCCATGCCGGCGTGGCCGAACAGGATGATCAGCGCGAGCCCGATGACGAAGGGCGGGGTGATGACCGGCAGGATGGAGAGCAGCCCCAGCAGGGACTTCATCCGTACCCGCGTGCGCACCGCCACGAGAGCAAATGCCAGTCCCAGCGCCGTGCTGGTCACGCCCACCAGCAATGCCATCGCCAGCGAGTTCCACGCCGAGCCGCAGGCGCCGCCGCCGTGCAGGCAGCCGAACCCCCAGATCGAGCCGTCAGTCAGCTTGTGCAGGAACTGCGAAACGTCCGTGTGCCCGGCATCGTCGCGCACCGCGGAGGCAAGCACCGACAGCAGCGGCAGGCCGATGAACAACAGAATGGACAGACCGGTCAGCAGGATCGCGGCCACCACGAACACGTCGCCGCGGCAGCGTCCCAGCCGGGCAAGCCCAATCGCCACCAGCATGGCGCAACTCAGCGCGAAGAGCAGCGCACCCCAGCCCAGCGCCGGCTGGGTCGGGGCCGGCCCGAGGACGGACAGGAAGTCCCAGCCCCAGCCCCGATGGATGATGGCCAGCCCTTCCAGCGCCAGCCAGGCGATCCCGATAACCCCGCCCGCCACCAGCAGGCGCGGTCGGCCTCGCGCCACCCCCCAACCGGCGAGGGCTGGTGCGAGCAGCAGCGGCAGCAGCCAGAAGCAGCCGCCGAACGCCGCCTGGCCCAGCGCCGGCATCGCTTCCGGCCGCAGCGCCAGCACGGCGTCGACGGTGTCCTCCAACCCGTACCAGGGCAACACCACCAGAGCCGCCGCGGCCAACGCCAGCCACAGCCGTTCGGGACGTTTCATCGCGGCGGCCTCGTGGGTAGTGGCGGAGTCGAAGGCGCCGCCGCGGTCAGCGCGGCAGGCTCTTCACTTCGTCATTGAAACGCTTGAGCATGTGATCACGCACGGCCACCGAGCCGAACTTGGCGGAATCGTAGTTGATCAGCTTGATCTTGCTCAGGTCGGGGCTTTCCGGAGGCGGTGCGAGCGAGGCGTTGGAGGGCAGCTGGAAGCTGCCAAAATGCGGCGCCAGCGCCTGTGCCGCGGGGGTCAGCGCCCATTCGTAGAACTTCTTCGCCTCCACCATGTGGTGGGCGCCCTTGATCAGCGACATCGCGCCGATCTCGTAGCCCGTGCCCTCGCAGGGCGAGACCACCTGCACCGGCTTGCCGGTCTTGGCCACCGCAATGACGTCGTGCTGGAAGGCGATGCCGATCAGCGTCTCGCCGCGGCCCATGGCGAGCGCCGGGGCAGCGCCGGCCTTGGTGTATTCATTGATGTTGTGGTGCAGCTTCTTGAGGTAGTCGAAAGCCTGGTCTTCACCCCACAACTGCACAAGGGTGGCCAGCACGGTCCAGGCCGTGCCCGAGCTGTTCGGGTCGGCCATCTGCACTTCGCCGTGGTATTCGGGCTTGATGAGGTCGGTCCAGCAGGCCGGGGCAGCGACCTTCATGCGGGCCAGTTCCTCGGTGTTGTAGCCGAAGCCGAGCGCGCCGAGATAGACGCCGACGGTGCGGTTCTTCGACACCTCGGCGTACTTCTGCGCCCAGTCGCGCAGCTTCGGCAGCATCGGGGAGACGTACGGCTCGGTCAGCCCGTCATCGGCGGCCTGCAGATGCGGGTCCCCGGTGCCGCCCCACCAGATGTCGCCGCGCGGGTTGTCCTTTTCGGCGCGCAACTTGGCATAGATTTCCCCGTTGCTCATCCGGGTCATGTCGGTGCGGATGCCGGTTTCCTTGGTGAACTCAGTCACCATGCCACGGCACCAGTCCTCGTCGACGCCGCAATAGACGACGATCTGCGCCCGGGCCGGCGTGGCGGCAAGCCAGGCCGCACCGACGGCGGCGACCGCGAGTAGACGAATCGACGTACTTGTCTGGATCATTGCAATTCCTCCCGACCCTGATGAACGGAGCCGGGCAATTAAACGCGTTTGTCATAAAACCGCAATGTGGCGGGCCGGCACGCCGGTCAACGCAGCTCCTGCTTGCCCCCGGTCAGCTGGAACGCCAGCACGACGCAGATGCCCGTCATCGCCAGCAGCAGCGAGGACAGCGCCGCGGCAGTGCCGTAGTCGCCGTTGATCACGGCGACATAGGTGCGCACCGGCATGGTGATGGTGTTGCCGACGTACAGCACCAGCGAGGACGACAGCTCGTTGATGGCGGTGACGAAGCTCATGATGCCGCCGGCGACGATGCTGGGCAGGATCAGCGGCGCGGTGATGCGCAGGAAGGCGCGACCGCGGCTGTAGCCCAGGCTGACCGCGGCGTCCTCCAGGTTGGGCGGAAGCTGCTGCATGGCGGCCGTCGCGCTGCGCGCGGCATAGGGCAGGCGGCGGATGAACACCGCCAGGATGATCACCAGGCCGGTGCCGGTGATCGCCAGTGGCGGGGCGTTGAAACAGGTGACGAAGGCGATGCCCATCACCACGCCGGGCACCACGTAGGGCACCATCAGCAGCCCATCCAGCAGGACGGTGAAGCGCGACGGCCGGCGCACCAGGATGTAGCCGAGCATCGTTCCCACCACCACGATGGCCGCCACCGAGGAGGTCGAGTACAGCAGCGTGTTCCACACCGGCTCCATGACGTTGTGGAACACGCGCTGGTAGCTTTGGGTGTCGAAGCCGGTCTGGAACACCGGGCCGCTGGTGCGGCGGAACGAGAATATCCCCACCACGATGGCCGGCAGGACGCCCACGAACACGATGCCATAGGCCAGCCCGTGCGCCAGCACCGAGCGCCACCCGTGGGGGTGGACCCGGTAGGGCTGGCGCAGCGCGCTGCCATGGTAGACGTCGCCCCGCAACAGCCGGCGTTGGACTGCCACCAGCAGCACCGAAATGGCCACCAGCACCATGCTGAGCGCCGAGGCGATGCCGGGGTTGTCGCCAAGCTCGGCGGTGTAGAGGTTGTAGGCCTGGGTCGCCAGCACGTCGAAATCGCGGCCGATCAGCCGTGGCGTGCCGAAATCGGCGATCGACAGCACGAAGGCGAGCGCCGCCCCGGCCGACAACGCCGGCAGCACCATCGGCACGGTGATTTTCACGAACCGGCGCCCGGGCGACAGGCCGAGCCCCTCGGCGGCTTCCTCCAGCGAGCGGTTCACCTGGGCCAGCGCGGTGGCGACAAACAGGAACACATTGGGAAAGAACTTGAAGCTGAACACCAGGATGACGCCGCCCGCGCCGTACAGCGACGGCAGGCCGATGCCGATATCCGCCAGCCCGTGCCGCACGACCCCATTGGCGCCGAACAGCACGATCCACGCATAGGCACCGATGAAGGGCGGCGACACCAGCGCCAGCACCGCCAGCGTGCGCAGCAGCGTCTCGCCGCGCAGGCGATAGTGGGTGGTGAGCCAGGCCAGCGCGCCACCCAGCACCACCGCCCCGGTCATGCCGCCGAAGCCGGCGATCAGCGTGTTGCCGATCGCCCTCAGGTGACGCGGGCGGCTCAGCACCTCGATGTAGTTGGCGAGCGTCAGCCCGGTGCCGTCGGTGCCCGCCAGGCTGGCCCGCACGGCGCTGCTGAGCGGCCAGACCAGCAGCGTCAGCACCACCATCCAGATCGCGATCTGGGCAAACGTCCAGATGTCGGCGCGGCGGCGCGTCATGCGGCGAAGTCCGCGTCAACCCGGCTGCCATCCGCGCCGAACAGGGCCAGATGAGCCAGCGGCAGCGCCGCTTCCACCGCGCGCCCCTCGCAGCCCAGCAGGTCCGGCGAGGACGTGCGGGCCTGGTGCAGCAGTTTTCCCGCCTCGCTGTCCAGCACGCAGTGGATTTCGCGGCCGAGGAAGGTGACCTTGCGCAGCGTGGCGGGCAGGCGCAGCGCGGGCGCGGCGGATTGCCCGAGCACCACTTCCTCCGGCCGGATCGCCAGTTCCACCGCGCCGGTGGCGGCGCTGTCCACCCGGCAGCTTGCCGGCCCGACCGTGAGCAACCCGTTGGCGATGTGGCCGGGCAGGAAGTTCATGGTGCCGACGAAGTGGGCGACAAAGCGGGTGGCTGGCCGATGATAAAGCTCGAACGGTGTTGCCACCTGCTCGATCCGGCCGGCGTTCATCACGCAGATCCGGTCGGAGACGGCCATCGCCTCCTCCTGGTCGTGGGTGACGTAGATCGTGGTGATGCCGAGCCGGCGCTGGATGTCGCGGATGTCGTCGCGCATGTCGACGCGCAGCTTGGCATCGAGGTTGGACAGCGGCTCGTCCATCAGCAGCAGCTTGGGGCGGATCACCATGGCGCGCGCCAACCCCACCCGCTGCTGCTGGCCACCGGACAGCGCCGCCGGCATCCGGTCGGCCAGCGCCTCCAGCCGCACCGTGCGCAGCGCCTCGGGCACACGGCGGGCGATCTCGTCACGATCCAGGTGGCGGGCCTTCAGGCCGAAGGCGACGTTCTCGGCCACCGTCAAATGCGGGAAGATGGCATAGTCCTGGAACACCATGCCGATGTCGCGGCGATGCGCGGACAGCGCGTCGATGCGCTGGCCGTCGACCGCAACGGTGCCCGCTTCGGGTTGCAGGAAGCCGGCGATGCAGCGCAACAGCGTCGTCTTGCCGCAGCCGCTGGGGCCGAGCAGGGTGAAAAACTCGCCGTCCGCGACCGTCAGGTCGAGCCCGTCCAATATCGGCAAGCTGTCGGCGAACCGCTTCCTGACACCCTGTATCGCCAACGCCACCACGACGCACGCTCCCGTTGTCTTCACGCACCGAACCAGATCGTCAGCAACTTTACAATAGTCCCGGAAGGCGTCACAATGATGCAACGACCTGGTATTGGGAGGATCGCATGTACCGACGCACGCTGTTGGGTACTGCCATGGCGGCCGCAGTCGTCGGCCCCGTGTCGGCACAGTCATCTACGGTGGTTGTCTATACGGCGGCCCCGCAGAGCTTCGCGGATGTGCTCACCACGCAGTTCACCAAGGACACCGGCATCAAGGTGGAGCTGGTCGTAGCCGGTTCGTCGGACGTGGTCCGCCGCGTCATCGCCGAAGCCGGGAATCCGCGTGGCGACGTGATCTGGAGCATCGGCGCCGAGACGCTGGAAGCCAACACGAAGGTGTTGGAGCCATACACGCCGACGGAGAAGAACATCCTGGTGCCGGCTTACTACGTCAGCAAGGTATGGGTGCCGTTCAGCGGCATCCTGGCCGCTTTCGTGGTCAACACGAACTTGGTGAAGCCGGCGGAATACCCCAAGACCTGGCGCGACCTCGGCGATGCGAAGTGGAAAGGACAGGTTTCCTCGGCGCGGGCGGACAGTTCGGGCTCGTCGTTCCAGCAATTGGCCACGGTGCTGACCATCTATGGCGACAAGGGTTGGGACGTCTATCGCCCGATCCTCACCAACATGGCGCTCGCCGACAGCTCCGGCCTGGTGTCGCGGCTGGTGAATGACGGCGAGGCGAAAATCGGCATCATCCTGGAAGACGACGCCCTGCGCTACGTGAAGGGCGGCGGGCCGGTGGCGATCGTGTATCCCGAGGACGGCACGTCCACCCTGGCCGACGCCATGGGGCTGATCAAGGGCGGGCCGAATCCGGCGAACGGCAAGAAGTTCATCGACTGGCTGCTGACCAAGCCGGCGCAGGAAGTCGTGGTGCGTGAACTGGGTCGGCGCGCGGTGCGCACCGACGTGCCCAGCGGCGGCGGCGCCAAACCGCTGACCGAGATCAAGATCATCGACTACAACATTCCGGAGATCGCCTCCCATCGGAATGCCTGGATCGCGCGCTGGACCGAGATGGCGGCCGCGCGTTGACCGGGTGCTGATCGAGGCGTTCAGCGCCGCGCGCGACCCCACCGATAGCACGACCAATGAGGATACGTTGGTCGTGCTGCCCGGTCGTGCCTACGCAGTGATCGACGGGGTGACCGACCGCTCCGGGGTGCGTTACGACGGCGTGCTGTCCGGCCGCTACGCTGCCCGCCTGCTGGCGGGTGAGTTGGAGCGTGGCCTCGATGACACGATGCTGCGCGCGCCGTTGCTGGCGGTGGCGCGGCTGACCGCGGCGATGGCCCGGGTCTATGCGGCGCGCGGCAACACCGAGGTCGCGCGCGCCGACTGGGGACAGCGGATCGCGGCGACCCTGGCCCTGGCCACCACCGACGACGAGGCGGTGCGCATCGTGCTGGTGGGCGACAGCGGCGTGCGGTTGAACGGCGTGGACGTGGTGCGCGCGGAAAAAGACCTCGACCGCATCACCTCGCTGCTGCGGGCGCACAGTTGGCACCTGGCGGCTGCCCGCACGCAGGACCCTGAGCAGCGCGAGCGTGCCGCGCGAGCGGTGGCATTGTGGGGCACAGCGCAGGATGCGGCCGGGCTGCCGG
>PLTJ01000346.1 GCA_003164455.1 Acetobacteraceae bacterium | reverse complement strand
AATGCTGCCGGAACTCCTCGCGGCGGTAGATGTTGGTGATATGTACCTCGATCACCGGCAGGTCGGTGGTCAGCAACGCGTCCAGCAGGGCGACCGAGGCGGCGTAGCCGGCCGGGTTGATGACGATGCCGGCGGCGCGGCCGCGGCATTCCTGCACCCAGGAGATCAGCTCGGCCTCGGCGTTGGTCTGACGGAAGTCGATGGCGAGGGCCAACTGCTCCGCCGTTTCAGCGCACAAGGTCTCGAGGTCGTCCAGCGTGGCGCTGCCATAGAGACGCGGCTGGCGCAGGCCGAGCATGTTCATGTTCGGGCCGTTGAGCACCGCGATCAGCGGCAGGGGGGGTGGCGACATGCGCCGGCCCGTAGCACGGTCGCCGCCCGGCATCAATGCATGGCCGATTGGGGGACCGCCGCGGTGGATTGACCCGGTTTCCCCGCGCCGGGCGCGGGGGGGCGACACGCTCAACACCGGCCGCCGCCTGACCGGCCGCCAAAAGCGGCACCCGTCAGCTGCCCTTATTTTGTGCACACCAAGCGATTATCGACACAATAGGACCGACAACATACCGGCGTTCCATTTTTGACACCACGGGGAAGGACTATCGTCCTCAACACTAGGACTATAGGATTATTACCCACAATCCCGTTTCAGATCATACGAGTGTTTCTTCGTATTGGAACATTCTTTTTTTACATGGAACTATCGGAATCGTGTCTAAATAACTTTCTATGCGTAATCGTTAGTATTCAACTTTACTCGCATGATCACGATTACGTGATAACAAATGGTCACATGCCTGTGATTAAATGTTCCTGCGGAATACTTTCTGGTTGGCTTGGCGGATTTTTCTGGCGCCGTGATCGTCGTTCCTTCGCCACGATGGCCCGGCATCGCTGGCGGGGCCACGCCTTCCCAGCGCCCCAAAGTCCTCGCCGGCCCATACCCACCAGGCCTCCGGATAGGGATTTCGTCTCAACCGATGAGGACATCCTTTCGGGGTTTGAAAAGTCGCGTCGCCGACCACGCAAGGCAGCCCACGCCATGCCGATCTCCATGTTGTCCAGTGCGTTCAGGCGATGCGCCGGCCTTGTCGCCGCGAGGACCCGGTCCGTGGGGCGCTCTGCCTTCGATCGGCACATCTGGCTGGTTGGCCTCCTCCTGGCGCTGCTCAGCCTCCTGTACACCGGCATCATCATCCGGGACTCGCGCCGCGAGGCGGTCGAGCACGTCAGGGCCGATATGCGGAGCCTGGGTATCGTCCTGGCCGAACAGACATCGCGCTACATGCAGACGATCGATCTCCTGCTGGAGCAGATGCAGTCGCGCATCGGGGGCTTGGGGATCCGCGATCCAGAGGAGGCCAGACATCGCCTGGCGGGCGAAGACATTCGCCAACTCCTGGTTGCGCAGATGGCGAACCTGGCGCCGGGCCATGGCATCGAACTGTTCGATGCCGCCGGCACCCTGATCAATACATCGCTGCCCTCCCTGCCGCCCTTCAGCGTCGCCGGCGACGATTATTTCCAGCAACTCCGCGATTATCCCCATAGCGGACTGGTTGTCAGTGAGGTGGCAACGCGGCAGAGCATGGGCGGGAAGGCCTTCTTCGTCGCCCGCCGGATCAGCGGACCGGACGGCACTTTCCTCGGCATCGTCGTGACGAGTGTCGATATCGATGACATGCACAACTTCTACGCCGTCATCGACAACCAACGGCATCTTGCCTTGACACTGCGTCGCCGTGATGGCCCTGTGCTCGTGCGCTACGCCGCGCCCGGCGGCACCGATCAGAGGGTGCCGGTCAGCATGTCGTGGTTCGAGTTGGTTACGCGCGGCGGGGGCGCCTACAGCGCGTCTGACGATCCCACCGCGACCGCCACGATCATGTCGGTCAACCCGACGCCCCGCTACCCTCTGGTGGTCGACGTCGCGGCGCCTGAAGAGATCATGCTGAAATCCTGGCATGACCAGACCGTGTTCATCATGATGGCCGGCGGCGCTTTTTCCGTGGTTTTATTGGCAATCTTTGCTTTGCTCGGGCGGCAGATGCGCCGGCAGAAGGAGCAGAACGCCGAACTTTCCCGCTCGGAGGCCACGCTGCGTGAAAACGAGGCTCGGTTCCGCGATTTCTCCGAACTGGCCTCGGACTGGTTCTGGGAGCAGGACGCGGAGCTGCGCTACACGGCGATCAGTTCGAACGCCCCGCTGGTCGAAGACGATAGTGGCGTCGCTCTGGGCAGGCGGCGATGGGAACTCAACGCCCATGCCAGGGACCCGGAGTTCTGGCAACGCCATAAGCAGGTCCTCGCGGCCCATCAACCGTTCCGCGACTTTCGCTTCGATCAGATCGGCAGGAACGGCCAACTCTACCATGTGAGCATCAGCGGCGTGCCGGTGCATGACCAGGCCGGCGCATTCACCGGCTATCGCGGCATCGGGCGCGATATCACGGCACAAATTGAAGCCGAACAGGATCTGCGCCAAGCCAAGGAACATGCCGAACGCGCCGAGGCCCTCTTGCAGGACGCCATCGACAGCGTCGCCGAGGGCTTCCTGATCTGCGACGCCGACGACCGGCATGTCCTGTGCAACGAAAGCTATCGCCGCATCTATCAGTATGAGGCCGGCATCCCGTGGGTTCCCGGCGTCACCCGTGAGCAGGGCCTGCGCCAAAGCCTGGCCAACCGCAAGTTTTCCGACCTGGCGGACCGGGATCCGGCATGGGTTGACGAATGGGTGCGACACCAGATGGAAGTGCCGTCATGGACGGAGCGGCCCCTGGCGGATGGCCGATGGTTGCTGGTGACGCGACAGCGCATGCGCAACGGCGGCGTCGCCGCCCTGCTGGTCGACATCACGGCGCTGAAACAGGCGCAGAACGCATTGCGCGACAGCGAGGCCGGCCTCGAACGGGCCCAGGAGATCGCCAAGATCGGCAGTTGGGAGCTGAATGTTGCGAGTGGCGAGGCGGTTTGGTCCAAGCAACTCTATCGCCTGCGCGGATTCCCGTTCGACTTCAAGCCAACTGCCGAAAACGCGCCATCCCGCTTCCATCCCACCGACCTCCAGGCGCAATCGCACTGGTTCGCGGATATTCAGGCAGGACGGCAGCGCGACCCGATAGAGATCAGGGTCAGACTCCCGAACGGCGAAGAGCGCGTGAATCTCATCGAAGGCCGTCCGGTGATCGATGCCGATGGGGTCATCCAGCGTATCGTGGGAACGGCGCAGGATGTCACCGAACGCCGGCAGATCGAACGCGCGCTGGCGCAATCGCAGAAGATGGATGCGATCGGCCAGCTCACCAGCGGCATGGCGCACGACTTCAACAACATGATCGGCGTCATCATCGGCAACCTCGATCTGCTGAAGCCGGTGGTCGGCGCTGACGCGCTGGCGTCCGAACTGTGCGCGGAGGCGCGCGATGGCGCGGTCCGCTGCGCCGACCTGATCCGCCGCCTGCTCGCTTTCGCCCGCCGCCAGTCGCTGCGGCCGGCGCAGATCGACGTGAACGCCCTGATCAGCGACGTCTCCCGCCTGCTGGGTCGCACGCTCGGCGAGCACATCACGCTGACGCGGAACCTCGATGCCACGCTGTGGCCGGTGAAGGTGGACGCGTCCCAACTCGAGGCCGCCCTGGTCAACCTGGCGACCAATGCCCGCGACGCGATGCCGAAGGGCGGCCAACTCATCATCGCCACCCGCAACACCACGCTCGACGCCAGCTATACGACGCAGTATCCCGACGTGAATGCTGGAGACTATGCCCTGATCGAGGTCTGCGACACCGGAACCGGCATCCCGCCCGAGATCGTCGGTCGCATCTTCGATCCATTCTTCACTACCAAGGCGTCCGGCCAGGGCACCGGTCTCGGCCTGTCGATGGCTTTCGGCTTCGTCAAGCAATCCGGCGGCCACTTGTCGGTTTACAGCGAGCCGGGTCTGGGCACCACGTTCCGGCTCTACTTACCGCGCAGCGACGGTGGCGAGACCGCAACGGCCGACACGCCCGGCGCAGACGAGGTTGTGGGTGGCGATGAGACCATCCTGGTGGTCGAGGACAACGCGCACCTGCGCCGCACCGCGGAGCGGCAACTGACAGAGCTGGGCTACAAGGTACGCGAAGCCGACAGCGCACTGCCAGCGCTGGCGATCCTGTCCGGCGGAGAGGCGGTGGACCTGCTGTTCAGCGACATCGTGATGCCGGGGACGATGGACGGGCTGGACCTGGCCTACCAGGCCATGCGGCTGCGACCTGGGCTGAGGGTACTGCTGACATCCGGATTTCCGGGCGGACAAAGCGCCGATCAGCGCATGGCGAACAGTCCATTCCGCCTGCTCGGCAAACCGTACAGCCTCAGGGACCTTGCGCAGGCCGTACGCATGGTATTGGACAAGGCCGGCAATGAAGTGGAATTGACGCCCCCCGGCCTTGGGACCATGCCGGCGGAAGCCACTCCCGATGGCTGACACACGTTCGGTTAGCACCGTGGGACACAGTTAGCAGCGAAAGCATCGGCAGATGACCGAAAATCCATTGAAGATACTACTGGTAGAAGATGATGCGGATTACGCTCGTTTGCTGCACGAGATGCCCATTGAGCAGATCTCAGCCAGCATCGATGTGACACGGGCCGAGTCCATGGGCGAGGCCGAAAGGCTTCTGGCAGAGCATACGGTTGACATTGTCGTGCTCGACCTGGGGTTGCCCGACACACAGGGGCTGGAGGCGGTGCGGCGGGCCCACGACGCCGCACCGCACGTACCTATCGTGGTGTTGACGGCGTCGGACGACGAGTCGCTGGCTGTGCACGCCTTGAAAGAAGGCGCGCAGGACTTTTTGGTCAAAGGCAAAGTCGAGCCGATCACGCTTTATCGAGCCATGCGCTATGCCATCGAGCGCAAGACCATGGAAACGGCGCTGCGCGGCGCCAAGGACCGCGCCGAGCAAGCCGAGACGCTGTTGCGCGACGCGGTGGAAAGCATGTCCGAGGGTTTCGTGATCTATGATCGCGAAGACCGTTTCGTTATGAGCAATGCCGCTTATCGGAAGATCTTTTTCCAGAACGCCGACCTCCCGGTTCCGGGAGCCTGTTTCGAGGACGTCATCCGTCGTACGCTGGCCAAGGGAGGATATGCCAGCGCGCGTGGACGTGAGGCGGAATGGCTTGCGGAACGGTTGCGCTTCCATCGGGAAGCCACCGGCGCCATCGAGGAACACCTGCGCGACGGAGTTTGGATACTCGCCACCGACCGGCGGATGAAGAACGGTGGAATCGCCGGGCTTCGGATCGACATCAGCGCTCTGAAACAGGCCCAGGAGGCGCTGCGGAACAGCGAGGCGCGCCTCGACGGCGCCCAGAAGACCGCCGGCATCGGCAGTTGGGAACTGGATTCGGCCACCGGAAGCCAGATATGGTCGAGGGAGATGTACCGCATCCTCGGCCTCTCCGCAGAGGACTTCGCGCCGGATATGACCAACGTCGCGGCTTATGTCCACCCCGACGACTATCCATCGGTTCAGCGCTGGTTTGCCGACCTGATGGAGGACCGCGAGCAGAAAGCATGCGAGGCAAGGATCGTCCGTCCGGACGGCGAAGTGCGTCTCCTCCGCGTGGACGGCCGGGAAGTGGCCAATCCGGACGGTGTCAGCCATCGCTTCGCTGGCACCATGCAGGACATCACCCACCACCGACTGATCGAGCGGCAGCTCGCGCAGGCGCAAAAGATGGAGGCGATCGGCAACCTCACCGGCGGCATGGCGCATGACTTCAACAACGGTCTTGGCATTATCATCGGCAATCTCGATCTTCTCGGCCGGTTGATCAAAGCCGATCGGGCCGCGACAGAGCTGTGCGATGAGGCGCGCGATGGGGCACTCCGCTGTGCCGAACTGATCCGCCAGTTGCTCGCCTTCGCCCGACGACAGCCGCTGCATCCGCAGCCAATCGACGTGAACACACTGGCCGAAACAACGGCCAATCTGCTGCGCCGCACGCTCGGCGAGCATATCACGCTGTCATTGCGGCTCGGCACGCCGCTGTGCCCCGTCGTGGCCGATCCGGTGCAGCTCCAGGTCGCGCTGACCAATCTTGCCAATAACGCACGCGACGCCATG
This sequence comes from Acetobacteraceae bacterium, assembly GCA_003164455.1. Lineage (GTDB taxonomy): Bacteria > Pseudomonadota > Alphaproteobacteria > Acetobacterales > Acetobacteraceae > Rhodovastum. Next base: position 17,372 of record PLTJ01000346.1, on the reverse strand, counting down.
CCGAAAGGTGGACACCTGAACATTGCAACGAAGGCAGTGGAACTCGACACGCATTATGCCGCGTTTCACCCGGAGGTTACGCCAGGTACGTATGTGGCGATCGAAGTCAGCGATAGCGGAATCGGGATCGCGCCCAACGTCATCGGCAACATCTTTGAGCCGTTCTTCACCACGAAGGGACCGGGACAGGGTACTGGCCTGGGCCTGTCGATGGTGTTTGGCTTCGTGAAGCAGTCGGGCGGCCACGTGACCGTCTACAGCGAGCCGGGCCGGGGCAGCACGTTCTGCATTTACCTGCCGTGCGCGCCGGATGCTGGCGTAGAGGCTGGCATCCCCACCGATCGGGAGCCGGTGGTGGGCGGCGATGAGACCGTGCTGGTGGTTGAGGACAATACACGCCTGCGTCAGGCCACGGCGCGACAATTGGAGGCGTTGGGCTACCGGGTGCGTGAGGCGGAGCACGCGGTGGCGGCGCTGGCAATCCTGGCCGGGGAAGACCGGGTGGACCTGCTGTTCAGCGATGTGGTGATGCCCGGAACGATAGATGGGATTGACCTGGCACAACAGGCCCTTTGCCTGCAATCGACCATGAAGGTGCTGCTTACATCAGGCTTTCCTGGGACGCGGGGCGCCGGCCAAAGTGCGGCGGGATGTGCCTTCCCCCTGCTCAGCAAGCCCCACCGGTACGACGAACTGGCGCGAACGGTGCGCGCAGTTTTGGACAAGGACAAAGAGCCGCCGCCGGCCGCGAGCCTGGCGACGGCTGCGGACCAGACCCTTCATGACGGCAATCCGGCCGTCGCGGCGAAGCGGGTGTGACAATGCGCGTCCTGATATTCGACGATGACGAAGCGATCGGCCGCCTCGTGGTCAGGGTTGCCACGGCGTCGGGCCTGGAAGCGACGGCTGTAAGCGATGCCGATGCCTTCAAACAGGGCCTGCAGACCGATCCGCCGCAGGTGATTGTTCTGGATCTGCAACTCGCCGGCACGGACGGCGTGGAGCAGATGCGACTGCTGGCGAGTCAGCAATACACCGGTGCACTGGTACTGATGAGCGGCTATGACACACGCGTGCTCGCCACCGCGCAGTCCGTAGGAAAGAACCTCGGCCTGAAGGTCGACCGCGTGCTGGAAAAGCCGCTGAACGTCGCGGAGCTTGGAGAGGTGCTCGAACGTCTGCTGCTCGCGAGCCAGACACTGTCACCGGAGCGACTGCTGACGGCTATCGCCAACGATGAGTTGATCCTTGACTTCCAGCCGATCGTGTCTCGCCAGCCGAAAACACTGAAGAAACTGGAGGCGCTGGTCCGCTGGGAACATCCGGTCTTGGGATGGATCCCGCCGGACAGGTTTCTGCCGGCAGCGGAAAGTGACACAGCCACCATCGACGCCCTGACCGACTGGGTCGTGGGGGCCACGGTGGATGCGTACCAGGTACTGGCGGAACTCGGCGTCAGCGTGCCACTGGCGGTGAACGTATCCGTGTGCAACCTGCACGACCTGACACTTCCGGATAGGATCGACCAGCGCCTGCGGGCCGGTGGAATGACGGCACAGCATCTCTGTCTTGAGATCACCGAGAGCGCGGCGTTCACGGATGTCGCGTGCACCATGGACATACTGAGTCGGGTCCGGCTCAAGGGGATGCTGCTTTCGATCGACGATTTCGGGACTGGCTATTCGTCTCTGAAGATGCTGCGGCAAATGCCGTTTTCAGAAATCAAGATCGACCAGTCATTCGTCAGAGACGTAACGACATCGCGCGATTCCCGGGCGATTGTGAAGTCGATCATCGGGCTGGCCGCCAACATGGAAATGACCTGCGTCGCCGAGGGCGTCGAGACGGAGGAAACCGCAGATCTGCTGGAGGAACTCGGCCTCTGCAACCTGCAGGGCTATCTCATTGCCCGACCGATGCCCGTTGAGGCGGTATCAGCATGGCTGGCCATCTGGACGGGGTCCACCCTACCGGCCCCGGCCACGCGGCCAACCGGCAATCCCGCGGCGATGCGCGGTCACGGAGAAGTGTTTCATACGCCATCAGTCCCGTCGCCCACGGGAACAGAGAGCGACGTCGTGCAATTGTCACCACGGCAGCTTGAAGTTATGCAATTACTATCCGAGGGTTGCCCGGTGAAAGAGATCGCCTATCGACTCAACCTCGGGATTGGCACTGTGAAAGTTCATCTTTCCCTCGCCTATTCGGCGCTCGGGGCTCATAACCGTATTGAGGCGATCAAGCGCGCAGGGCCGGCCCTCCTCGGCCGACAAATCAAACAAGGACCGATCGGCTAAGGGCGGTCTGCTTACGCTAACTTGTCGCGGCCGGAACTGCCAGCGTCCCGGCTGGTGTTGTCGATGTCGTCAAAGTACCTAAACTACGCGCCCGTGGAACCAGACGCATTTTAGTGGCCCGCAGCCCGGTAACCATGACCAGCCTCCCGCTAGGCCAACCGGCCTAGCTTTTCGACTAAGCTGTAAAGCCGGATTGGATTCTACCAGCCAGGATACAACACTAGAAGGGTGACGGGTTCTTTACCAGAAACCTCGAGGCGGGTGTTGCAGATGACCGGAATGTCGCCTTTCCTATCCATTTCTTCGATCTTATGCATCGGGCTCATCTTCGCGGCATCCCTGCATGACATAGCCACACGGACCATTCCCAACGGTTTGGTGCTGGCATTGGCCGCCGCCGGCCTAGCCACCGCAGCACTGGATGGGCACCTCTTCGGAGCGCTGCTCGCGGCGGGGGTCATTTTTGTCGCGTCAGCATTGTGCTGGCGCCGGGGTTGGATGGGCGGAGGTGATGTGAAGCTGCTCGGCGCAGCTGCTCTTGGCCTACCCCCCAATTCAGCTTTCATATTCGCTGCCGCCGTTGCCATCGCCGGCGGTTTGCTTGCCGTACTTTATCTGGTTGCCCGACGCCTTGTGTCCGCCCCCACTTCCCCGCGCCCAGCCGGCCTGTTCGCTCGCGCCGTACGGGCGGAACGCTGGCGCATAAACCGCCGCGGCTCATTGCCCTATGCCTGTGCGATCGCCGTTGGCGTCCTGTTCGTGAACGTATCTGGATGGACATCATGATTATTCGCCTCGGCTTCTTCACCCTCATGGCATTGGGTCTGTTCGGCTTCGGCACCGTCGCCTGGATCTCGACTCGCCCGCCGCCACCGAGTGCCGCGGCACTGGCGGCAGCAGCCAAGGTCACTGTCCTGGTAGCGGTTCATCCTGTCCACGCCGGCAACCTGCTCAAACCCGAGGACATCACTGGAAAGACAATGACTTGGGGCGACGCGGGTGCCGATGGCAGCCTCGACACACCCGATGCCCGTCACGCTTTGGCTGGCGCCATGGTACGGCGCAGTCTTGAAACCGGTGACGTTGTGCAAATGAAGGACGTCATGCGTCCCGGAGACCACGGCTTTCTCGCCGCCGTGCTTGGCCCAGGCATGCGTGCTGTCAGTGTTGGTGTAGACGCCATCACTGGCACCGCCGATTTGATCTGGCCAGGCGACCGCGTCGATCTGATCCTGACGCAGGCGATCGGCGATGCAACCCTGCCCATCGGGCGCCGTATCGCTGCCGAAACCGTGCTGAGCGACGTGCGGGTCATCGCCATCGATCAACAACTAATGCAAGGCGTTGCTCCGGACGGTTCGGAAGGAAAAGCTCGCACAGTCACGATGGAAGTCACTTCGGCTCAGGCCGAGCGCGTGTCCGTTGCGACTCGCATCGGCCGGCTGTCGCTTGCGGTACGATCGGCCGATCGCACGTTGCCGGCGACGCCGGTCCCCGCGCCGAAAACGACTTGGGCCAGCGACGTATCGCCCGCGCTTGGAACTAACGTGGCCCAAGGCGCCCACAGTGAACTCCATGTTTTTCAGGGGTCTGGAGATGGAAAGGAGTTCCGGTTCTGATGGCACCGCTGCGCAAACTTCTCTTCCTTGCTGCCTTTGGTCTGGGTTGTTTCGTCAGCAACGGTGGCGCGAGCGCGCAAAACCTAGTTCCGTCTGTCAAACATGGGACGCTGACGATTGAATCCGGCTCCGGACAAGTGATCACATTTCCGAGCGCTGCGACCAACGTTTTTGTCGCTGACCCAAAGGTGGCGGACGTGCACCCCGCCAGCTCCACCAGCCTTTTCGTCTTCGGCGTCGGTGTTGGGCGGACCACGGTCGCGGCATTGGATGCCGCCGGGCATCTCATCTCGCAGTATGAGGTGACGGTGCAGCCTTCGCCATTCGGAGCGCTACAAGCGCAGGCTGCCATCACCCGCCTGATGCCAGGAAGCCAAGTGAAAGCGCAGGCACAGGCAAAGGGTCTTCTGCTGAGCGGACGAGTCGAGAGTCCAGAGGATGCCGCGCAGGCCGTGGCCATCGCCCGTGGTTACCTGGGTGAGAACCAAGCGGTCGAAAATCAGCTCAGCGTCCAGTCCACGATACAGGTCACATTGCGCGTTCGGATCGCTGAAATGTCTCGCGCGGTAGTCCAGAACCTTGGAATCAACTGGCAGGCTCTCGGAACGATCGGAAGCATTGGAAAAATGCCCGGGCTGTCATTGGTTGCCAACGGAGCCACCGCGGCGGGTTGCGTTGGCACTGTTGCGGCAGCAGCTGTTAATATACAGTCCGCTCCGGTGGGGAGCACTGCCTGCCAGGGCCTCGGTTTCAACGGAATCATCGACGCGCTCGCGCAGGACAATCTGGCTCATGTCCTGACCGAACCAAACCTGACCGTCATGAGCGGCCAAACCGCCAGCTTCCTGGTTGGCGGGGAATTCCCGATACCAGTCGGCCAGCAAAACGGCCAGGTCACGATCGAGTTTAAAAAATACGGTATCACACTGGCTTTCCTGCCTACCGTTTTTAACGACGACCACATCAATCTCCATGTCAGTCCGGAGGTCAGCCAGCTAACCACCCAGGGTGCGGTGCAGTTGACCGCCGGAAACTCCACCATACAGGTCCCGGCCCTGCTCGTACGCCGCGCCGAGACCACCGTGGAGCTGGGGAGCGGACAGAGCTTCGCCATCGCCGGCCTGTTGCAGGACAACACCTCAACCGGCATGAGCGGCCTGCCCTATCTCAGTGATGTCCCGGCCCTGGGCTCACTGTTCCGAACGAACTCCTTCCAACGTACCCAAACCGAGTTGGTGATACTGGTCACGCCTTTTATCGTGAGGCCAGTCAACGACGTGGCGGCGCTGCATTTGCCGACGGATGGCGTTACGCAACCGACCGATTTGGAACGGGTTTTGCTTGCGCGCCAAATCGGCCAACCATCGTCCGGTCTGCCCGTTCCGACGCGGATTCCGGGCGATGCTGGATTCATCGTGCAATGACCCGCATCAGCCTCACGATGTTGGCTCTCCTAGTTACGGGTTGCGCCAACATGGATCCGTACCGTCGCACAGACGTCTGGTACCCGTCAGGGTCCAATGCGGGAAACATCGCGGCCATGGCAGCTAGACCAAGCGACCTAATTCTTGGACGAGGCGATGGTGCGGGAGATACTCCCCAAGCCGTTGGCGCCGTCGATCGCGTTTGGCAGGACCGGACAAAGCCGCTTTTCCCCTCGACCGGAAGCTCGTCGTCGACCACCGGTGCCGCTGGGTCAGGGGGATCGAATTAATGCCCGACGCTTCTTCAGCAACACCGGACGTGAAAGCCCAGCAGCAACCAAGCGTTCCTGCCGACGTGGCTCCGACATTCACCGCACCGTCGCGCGGCACGCCCGACCCGTTTGCCAAGCGTCAGCTCGCGACCCGCTATCGCCGACCGGCACTGATCGCCTTCGTCACCGACGCGGACACCGAGAGGGCGCTTTGCGATGGTCTGGCTGATGCCATGCCAGGTGGGGTGGATGTACGGCGTGGCGGCATCCAAGCTGCGATTGCGTCCATGCGGAAGGCAACGACGCCCAGCGTACTGATTGTGGACATCAGCGGCGAAGATCAACCGCTGACTGCGCTGGCCCAATTGGCGGATGTGGTCGAGCCGGACGTCTGTGTGCTGGTAGTAGGGGGAGTGGACAGCGTAGATTTCTATCATGAGGTTACCGGTAACCTTGGAGCTCAAGATTACCTGTCGAAGCCACTGACGAACGACAAAGTCGCTCGTCATTTCGGAGCGCTCGTTGCCGGCCAGGCTCCTGCGGCCGAAGGCGCGCAGGGCGGCGGCCTCGTGATCATCACCGGAGTGAGTGGGGGGGCCGGCGCCACTACGCTGGTGGTCAACCTGGCCGGCCACTTCGGCGTGTCGATGCACCGTCACACTGTGATCCTGGATCCGGATCTGCATCTCGGCGACGCGTCCATGCTGCTCAATATCAAGCCGGGACCAGGACTTCGGATGGTCCTGGAAGCCCCAGAGCGGATCGACGCGCTACTTGCCGAGCGGGCCGCGCAGCCGGTCATTGAACGCTTGCATATCCTGGCCGGGGACGAGCAATTGACCACCCAGCTGAATTACGCGCCAGGCGCTGCCGTCAGCCTGGTCTCGGCGCTTCGGCGGCGGTATAATCTCATCGTTGCCGACGTCCCATTCAGGGTGCCTCTATACGACGATTTGCTGGCACTGGCACACCAACGCGTGCTGGTGATGTTGCCCACGCTGGCGTCGGTGCGGGCGACCTTGCGCTTTCTGGCGGTGTTGTCCAAAGCGGACCAAGCAAGGCGTCCGATAATCGTCCTGAACCGCCTGGGGACCCCGGGCAGCCTGACACGCCGGCAGGTGGAAGAGGCTCTCGCCGCGAAGGTGGATGTTGTTGTGCCGGATCAGCCCCGCCAGGTCGCGGCCGCCGCGACGATGGGGGAGCTGGCGATGATCGGTAAGAGTGGCTTCCGCACTGGCATTCTGGAACTGGCTCGCCATGTTGCCTTTGTTGGACTACTCGACGTAACCGCAGGCCTGGAGCCGGCCAAAGGGGAGACTGGCGCCTGGAGTCTCGGGCGCCTGTTCAGGCGCAAGTCATGAGGTACCCTCAGCAAGACTCCCACTTTGGTCGGCTGGAGCCGACACTCAGTCTGGTTGACGCCTCACCCACGGACCAGCTCGAAAGCCCGCCGCCGGTGCAAATTTCCGACCGCAAGCTGCCAGCGTCACCAACGGCGCCCTCGTCGGCAATCATCGAGTTGCGCATGCTCTGTCTCACAAGGCTTGAGCCGGCTTTGATCGCCGGCATGTCGAGCGAGCGGCTGACCGACGACATCGAACGCCTGATCTCCGAAATCGCCACTGAACGTCGGGTAAACCTGAATGCCCGCGAGCAGCGCGAACTGGCCGAGGAGCTGGTAAATGACATCACCGGCCTCGGACCACTCGAGCCCTTGCTCGCAGACGACACAGTCAACGACATTATGGTGAATGGGCCACAGAAGATCTTTGTCGAACGCCGGGGCAAGGTTTTCCTGTCTAGTGTTCGTTTCCGCGATGTCGCGCATCTCATCAACGTCTGTCAACGAATTGCTGCTGGGATCGGCCGGCGCATCGACGAATCCAGCCCCATGGTCGATGCCCGACTCAAGGACGGTTCCCGCGTGAACATTGTGTTTCCGCCGTTGGCATTGGACGGCCCTTACGTATCCATCCGCAAGTTCGGCAAGAAGGTGATGGACTTCGAACAGCTGATAGCGTTTGGCGCTCTTACACCTCAGGTGGCACGTGTTCTGGAATTGGCTTCCCGGGCGCGACTTAACATAATCATCTCCGGCGGCACCGGGTCGGGCAAGACCACGCTGATGAACGCCTTGTCCCGCTTGATCGATGCCGGGGAGCGGGTCGTGACGGTGGAGGATGCGGCTGAATTGCAGTTGCAGCAGCCGCATGTCGTACGTATGGAAACACGCCCAACCAGCCTGGAGGGACGAGGAGAAGTCACCCAGCGAGACTTGGTACGCAACGCCCTTCGCATGCGCCCGGACCGCATCATCATCGGCGAGGTCCGCGGCTCTGAGGCATTCGATATGCTCCAGGCCATGAACACTGGCCATGACGGCAGCATGTCCACCATTCACGCCAACAACACGCGTGACGCATTGTCGCGCATCGAAAATATGGTGCAGATGAACTCTCTAGGTCTGTCCTCGCAGGCAATTCGTAGCCAGATTGTCAGCTCCGTCGATCTGATCATTCAGGTCGAACGCCATCGCGATGGAGGCCGCCGTCTCACACAGGTAACCGACGTATGTGGCCTCGAGGGCGATGTAATTTTAATGAACGACATTTTTCATTTTGAGCTTCAGGGGGAAGGCGCTGATGGACGCCTTCTAGGCGAATACAGGGTCAGCAGACTGCCGCCGAGTTTTCAGAAGCGCCTGGTCTATTTTGGAGTTGATCGGGCGTGGGCTGCCGCGTTGGCTGGAGAGGCGGGATGACCGGCGGGCTGATCTGGGTAATGATCGCCATGTCCTTTGTAAGCCTGATCGGATTCGGGTTCAGCGGCTTGCTGGTTTCGCGGGCACAAGAGCGCCGGCAAAAAAGTAAGCAGCGGATGCGCGACCTTATTGCACCATACCGAAAAAGCTACGCGCCGCCGACGGAAGTATTCCGTCCAGCCGCCAAAAGCAACAAATCACTTGCGGACTCGGCAACCAACGTTTTTGGTTTTCACTTAAACACGATAGACCAATACCCGGTGAAATGGTGGATTGTGCTCGGCGTCACATTTTTTGCAGCACGGGTTGTGGCGGGATTTATCGTCGACGTCGCGGGTCCGCTGGGCCTGATCGGCTGGCCGATACTATGGGTGGTGATGTGCCGCGGCTTCTTTGGCCAGGTCGTTGGGCGTCGAAGAAAGCTGCTGCTCCGACAATTTCCTGACGCGCTTGCCATGATCGTGCGCTCCGCGCGGGTGGGAGTTCCGGTCCTTGGCGCGATGGCCTCCGTCGCCCGTGAGGCGCAACCTCCGACCTCACTTGAATTCAGTAGATTCGCCGATGAACTGGCTGTTGGTGTGCCGTTGGACGAAGCCGTGACAAAAATGGGAGCGCGAACTGGCCTGGCGGAGTACCGCTTCTTTGCCATCGCGATCGGTCTGCAAGCGCGAGCGGGCGGGGGTCTGAGCGAGACATTGGAGAATTTGGCCGACCTGATCCGCAAGCGCCAGGCGCTGAAGGAGCGCGCCCATGCGCTGTCTTCGGAAGCTCGGACAAGCGCTTGGATTCTCGGCGGATTACCGGTCGTTTTGGGAGGCGGAATATGGGCGATGAATCCAGGCTACATGTCGGTGCTGGTCACCACCACCCTGGGCCGTACCATCCTCGGTAGTGCCGTGCTCTCGCTTACTTTCGGAGCGCTGGTCATGCGGGCTATCATCAAAAAGAGTTTATCGTGAACCGGACCTGGATGCTCGCTGCCACCGGCGCCAGCACCCTGCTGTTGTTCGCCGCGGCGTTCGCGCTGTTGCAGATGAGTCTCCGCCAGCAGCGTCTGGCCGCACGCATACAGATTTGCCGGGGACAGGCACCAGTTGCTGCCGCAACACGGCAGGACATGATCAAGGGCGCTTGGTCGTGGGTTCTGGCGGCAGTCGGCCAGATGATCCTTCGCACCGGGTTGCTGTCTGCGCACACGCTGGCGGACTTGGAGGTGACCCTGGCTTCGTCGCGGTTGCGTGGCCGCCGCGGTTTGGAAGTGTTTATCGGCAGCAAGATCGGCCTGCTCATTGGCCTGCCATTGCTGACGATTGCTGTGCTGCGTGGAATTCATCTACCCTATGTGCTGACGATAGCGATTCCCTTTGCCGCAGCCATCGCGGGGCTGTTGTTGCCGGACATCGTGGTGCGTCATCGCCGCAAGACGTATCTTCAAGCCGTGGAGCGCGGGCTGCCCGATGCCCTGGACCTGTTGCTGATTTGTGCGCAGGCGGGTCTGGGACTTACCGCGGCCATCGTACGGGTTGCGGATGAAATGCAGGACGGGAACCAGGACATCGGACTGGAATTCGCGCTGACCGCCAACGAACTACAGCTTCTCGAAACCCGGCGGGCGCTGCAGAACATGGGGACACGGACCGGCATCGACGGATTGATTCGCCTGGCAAATACGCTCCTCCAATCCATGCAGTATGGCACCCCCCTGGCCGATGCGATGCGGGTGCTGTCAGCAGAAATGCGGCAAGATACGTTGGTCAGGTTCGAAGCCAGGGCCGCGCGCCTGGGTGTGCTGCTCACGGTTCCCATGATGATCTTCATTCTTCCTTGCCTGTTTCTCGTTGTCGGAGGTCCCGCCGCGGTTCAGGTCCTAAGTTTGGGAAGTCAGTGACCGATGATGCGAATTGTACCGATTGTCCTGGTATCGCTGCTTGCCGCTTGTGCAGGTCATGACGGTTCGCAAGTCGGAAACGGGCTGCCCGGACTGGACATCGCCCGCGCGGCGCTGTCCGGTGGCTCGCCAGACATCGCCCTGAATGTCACTAACGCCATCCTGGCCAAGGAACCAGGCAATGCGCCCGCGCTGGTGAGCCAGGGCGACGCCTTTAGTGCTTTGGGCCGATCGGATGACGCGCAAGCAAGCTACGCAAAGGCTCTTGCCGGCGACCCGGAGTCGGTCGGTGCTCTGATCGGACTGGGGCGCTTGCGGCTGAGCTCCGATCCGGCACAGGCACAATTGCTTTTCTTGAAGGTGCTGCAACACGAACCGAGCAACACGGTGGCGCTGAATGACCTCGGGATCGCCTACGATCTGCAGAACAGGCATGCCAACGCTCAGACTGTCTATCGCCAGGCTTTGGGCGCCGATCCGACCATGCGGGCCGCGGGGGTAAACCTCGCATTGTCCATGGCAATGAGTGGGCAGGCATCGGCGGCGGTGCAATTGCTGAAACCATTGGCGAGTGCTCCGGACGCGTCCCGTCGCTTGCGCCACGATCTCGCGGTGGCATTGGCAATGGCGGGCGATAAGCAGGAGGCAGCCCGGATCCTTGGGGCGGACTTGACGCCGGAGCAGGTGGACCGCGCTTTGCTGGCCTATGGAGAATTGGGCCCATGAACCTGCTGACTAACAGACGAGGCTCGGTGGCGTTCATGGCAGCCCTCATGGCGCCCGTCATGGTCATGGCGGTAGCAATGGGCATCGAGGTGACGTCGTGGTCCGTGACGCAGGTGGAGCAGCAGCGCATCGCCGATGCGGCGGCTTGGGCAGGGGCGACGCAATATATCGCCACCCAAACCCCCCAGACCGCAACGTCTACCGCCGCCGATTTGGCCGAGATCAACGGCGTGTCCGGCGCATCCTTCCCATCCACCCGGACGTGGAATTCGACGCTTTTGATCATGTCGGACAATATGATTACCGCGCAGGTTGTGAGCGGGGTGAGGAACGCCGCTGATACGGCGATTGAGGTGACCGTACAGCAGAACGTTGCCAAATCTATTTCACTCATCTTTCCCAGCGCCCAATCATTCGTGACGATCAAGGCGACGGCGATAGCTGAAATTATGATGTCCGCGGGAGGAGGCCCTCAGCCCTGCCTCGTCGCGCTGCAGCCAGCCGGGAACGGGGTAACAGACGACATAACTCTTTCAGGTTCGGCTGACGTCACGTCCAGCGGTTGCTCCGTCCGCTCGAATTCTGCGATAGCTTTAAGCGGAACAACCACCATTAATGTTGATGGAACCTATGCGGCTGGGGTAATTACTGTCGGAAATTCCGCACACATCATTGGTGGAACATACCAGACTTCGGGCGCAATATATGACCCTTACGCAAGCGACGCCGTGTTGCAGAATGCGCTTTCTTCGTTAGCTGCCGGAACGACTCCTGGACCGGTGAACAAGGATCCCAAGGTCGGCGGCAGTACGACGACAACCCTTTCTCCGGGGACGTATGCCGCTTTGACTGTCAGTAATTCTGGAAATGTTACTTTTAATCCTGGGACGTATTATGTCCAGGGCAATATCACGTTTCAAGGTAATGCTATTGTGACCGGGAATAATGTTACATTCGTATCTTTAGGCACCCTCTCGGATGCAAATAGTGCAACGGCAGCACTTACCGCACCCACAACCGCATCAGGCCAAGGAATTCCGGGGATCGTATTTGCCAGCACGTCAACTGGGTCAAGTCAATTCAGTGGAAGCGTATCTTTTCCTTTGACTGGAGTGTTATACTTTCCAAACGGAAAGATGACGTTCGGCGGAAGCGCCGCCACTGACACTACAGCCGCATGCAGTGAAGTTGTCGCTGGAACTATTACCATAACCGGCTCATCTACTCTTTCGACAACGGGATGTAAAACGTACGGAACTGTGCCCTTCGGCAGCTTGCCGGGAACATGGTCCATCGTGCTCGTTCAATGAACGGGTATCGTTCCTCGTTGGTCGGCGATCAACGCGGCGTTGCGGCGGTAGAATTTGCCCTTATTGCCCCGGTACTGCTGCTGTTGCTGGGTGGCGTAACAGATTTCGGGCTGGTGATGTTCGGCAAAAGCCAGTTGGCAAATGGGGTTGCCCAAGGCATTCAGTACGCGCTTTTGCAGGGACCCAGCGTGTCCGCCGCAGCAGTCAGCACGATGGTGGTGAATGGGTCGTCCCGGTCCGGGCTGGCGGCTACCGTGACCGTCACCATAACCGGTCCGGCATGTTACTGCGTGTCGGGCACACCGGCGGCCTTGGTCTCCTCTTCCCCCCCCCTGTCCGCCAGTTACACTTGCACAGGCACTTGCCCCTCTCCGGAGATGGCGCCGGGCGTCTTTCTGACCATCGCCGCGAGCTTTGTGTATCAGCCATTGACGCCGTTTTACCGCCAACTTGCCAACGCGACGGTGCATGAAACAGTGACAGCGAGACTGAAATGATCTGTTTCAGGAAACTGCCGAGGCGGCGCGGTGGCGCCACCGCGGTCGAATTCGCGTTGGTCGCGGGACTATTCCTGCCCCTGTGCTTCGCAATTTTCGATGCCGGACTGCTGATGTGGACGAAAGGGTCCTTGCAGTCCGTGGCCGCACTCACGGCACGCTGCGTGGCGATCTCATCCGCTAACTGTACTAATGCAGGGCAATTCGCCGTCACCAGCGCGGGCAACTGGGTATTTCCCGGCATCATAGTTGCGGCGAACGTCAGCCTGCCCTCGGCAACCGTCTGCATATCCGGTGCCTCCTTCATCAAGGTGACGATCACCTGCCCATACTGGGCCGGGGCGTTGCTTCCACCACCGTTGAACGGCCGCACACTGACTGCCGTTGCATACTTTCCAGTTGCGGCCGCGCCATGTTCCTGAAAACGCACACCGATTACCTTATCAGATGGGTGATTGTCGGAATTGGCGCTCTCATCACAGCAGTTTGGCTTTTGGTTCTTGGCATTACCGTGAATGTCGGATCGGTTCTGCCAAAGCTTGGGTTCTTTTGTATTTTCCTATTCTTCGCAGCCGTATACGCAGGTCTCGGGAACAGAATGCCCAGGTTAGGCCGCCCGCTTGCCGTGGCGACGGATTGCTGTCTTTCATTAGCCCAATTGCTCGCGGCTGTGATCGTGCTGCTGCCTCTGACCTACCTCGCGGCCACGACGGGCTTTCCGCTGTTGGACGACAAACTGGCCCACCTTGACGCGATGCTCGGCTTCGATTGGGACGGCGCCGCGCGGTGGGTCAGCGAACGGCCAGTGATCGATTGGATTTTCCAACGAGCCTATTTAAGCATTCCCTACCAGGCAGCGGGAATTTTGCTTATCGGAAGCTTCAGGCTTGATCGAAACAGTGAAATCCTTTGGATCTTCCTTGTCAGTGGGCTGATGACGTTTGCGATCTTTGCGTTCACACCAGCGGCAGGAAAAATCGGGCAGTTGGGAACGGGCTACCTCAACCTGCTGATGGAGATCAGAAGAGGGGACTGGTCCAGCATGAACTACAACCAGACCGAAGGCATCGTGACATTTCCTTCATTCCATGCAACACTGGCGATCATTATGACATACGCCGTCCGCCGTTATCGTTGGGCTCTGGCAGTGTTCGGCTCGCTTAATTGCCTTATGATTCTCGCTATACCCACGGTCGGTGGGCACTACCTGGTGGACCTTTTTGGAGGCGCCGTCGTTGCGGGTCTCGCCATTCTTCTTGTCCCGTTAATCCGTCGGCCCTTACGTGGCGAGGGTCCATAAGGCAATGGTTTCGCGGTTTGCCCAGGGATGGCGGGCAATTGCGGCCGGCTTTCTGTTGGCAGCAGCGGGTGCGATGCAGCCCGTTCTGGCGATGGAAGCCGATGGCGCAACGGCATGTCAGCGCGCGGGCTTGGACGCAGAGCATCAGTTTAACCTTCCGCCCGGGCTTCTGCTCGCCATTGGCGTCGTCGAAAGCGGACGGCGGGACCCCACAACCGGCCGCGTGGCAGCCTGGCCGTGGACGATCACCGCCAATGGCGTCGGGCAGGCGTTCGAAAGTCGGGCCGAAGTGACGGTCGCGACGCGGGCACTGCAGGAGCGTGGCATAACTTCGATCGACGTGGGATGCTTTCAAGTCAACCTGCGCCAACACCCGACGGCTTTTGCCGGCCTGGATGAGGCATTCGATCCACAGGCTAACGCCGCCTACGCCGCCCGCTTCCTTGTGGCGCTACGCACGCGGACTGGCAGTTGGGAGAATGCCGTGGCCGCCTATCATTCGGCATCGCCCGAACGCGGCGGCCCCTACCGTGACCGTGTTCTGGCAGGTTTGACACGGACCACCATGCTGGCCGCCGCCGTCGTGCCAAACGTCGAACGCGTGTTGGTCTGGACGCCGACGCCTGCGACAAGCCCGATGCGGGTGTGGACGCCGAACGCTCCTGGGCTGGCGCCAAGCATCATATCGTTCGAGACTTCATCTGGCGGATTGCCGCCACCTATGTCGATTATCAAGATACTGAAACCGGTAAACTGACGCCGGTCGGTGCCGTACAGGCGATCAGCCGCTCATCCCGGTCGGCCAGAACGGAAATGGGCTTCGATTCCCCACATTTCGCAGCGGTGTTGGCGAGCATGGCGCCGAGCTTGATGTCTGTGAGTCGAGAGAGCCCGCGCCACATGACGGCGTTGCCTGGTGGTGGGTCTTTGGCTCGGGCCATGTATCCGCCAAGCCGAGCGACCTTTGTTAGGTAGGACGAGAGCGTGCGGGGATTGTCGGCGGCGGCGGGAATCCGCGCATAGGCGGCGCTGAATGGTTCGCGTAGGCCTTCGCGGGGGGCGTGGTTGCTGGGCCTACCAGAATGACGGAGGGCGGTCGCATGTTCGGCGACTGCCGGGGTGGCGTGACGACGATGTCCTGTGCGGCTGGCCCCAGGCCTGCCAGAATTGAGGGCAAGCACGGCGCCGAACTCAACCTGGCAGTTCAATCTCGACGCCGTGCCGCACACCGTGCTGGGCACGAATGCAGGACGCGTATCCTGCCGATGATGGCGTTCGTCCATGCCTCATCTGCGACACAGCGCAGGCCGAGCCGGTATCAGGCCGTTTCTATCTATGCGCCAGATGCCGCGACCAGGTGATCATCTGCAGTTGCTGTGACCGGGAACAGGTGTATTGCGGCCGCGGTTGTGGCACGCGGGCCAGGTGGCGGATGATCTGGTGACGGCGGACGCGACGACACCGACACCCGACGACAGTTTCCCCTCCGGACAGGTCCGGCTATCGGATCCGCACGGCCACTGGTGCGGGGTATGCCAGTCGAACTGCCGGAATAGCCGCTGTTCGAAACGTGGGGGCATTGAACGCCCTGCCGTTCCGGGACATAATCCATCTGCTGGCAAGCCCGTCATCCGAGAAATCAAGGCCTTGGTGCCATGACGAAAAGGGTCGGTATTCCGCTGTTCGTCGCCGGCATTCTCGTGGTGGCGTTGCTGCATGGACTGTGGATCACGCGCGGCCTTGTGGTGCCGCCGGACATCGATGCCATACGCGACATCGGATTCGCCCAGGGGTTCTTGGACGGCAACTGGTGGGGCGACCCCGCATATGGCGGCGCGGCGCGCTATTATCCGCCGTTGATCCCGGCGCTGGAGGCTGCGGCGATCGCGCTGGCCGGCATCAGGGACATCCCCCGTGCCTGGGTGATGGCCGGCCCCTGGTTGAACCTGCTGGTGCCGTTGGCCTTCTTTCCGGCCGCGTGGCGGCTGCTCGATGAGGCCGGCGCGGCCCTGTGCGCGCTGGCCGTGTTTGTGCTGGCCGTGGGCACCTTGTCGGTACCGTGGATGGGCGCGGGCTATACGCCCTGGCTGCTGACCCCGATGCTGGCCCAGGCCGCTTTCCTGGGGAGCCTCTGGCTGACCCGGGGCCGCATCGAAACCCTGCGTCTGCGCAACGCGCCGCTGCTCGGTCTGGCTTACGGCCTGACCCTCCTGGCCCATCCCGTGCCGGCACTGTTGCTGAGCACCATGCTGGCGTTGGCGATTCTCATCCTGCATGGCCGACGGGGCGTGCCGTTCCTGGCGCTCGCCGGGCTCACCGAGGCGTTGGTGGCCTTGCCGTATCTCTTGCCGCTTCTGCTGCTGCATCCGGACGGCATCCTCAACCCAGAGCCTGGCGCCTGGGTGGCCCCGCTGCTGCGGCAGGGTCGCTGGCATCTGGCGCAGGCGACGGTGCTCAATTTGCCCGGCGCGCTAGCGACCATCGTGCTGTGGCGGTTGCGCGGTGCGATGCCGCTGTCCCGGCCCAGCGTCCTCCTGCTGGCGGGCCTGATCGGGACTTGCGCCGCCATGTTGCTGCGCCACCAGGCCTGCACGCTGCTGGCCGAAGGGGTGGGCCCTGCCCTGTGCCGGCTGCCCGGCGTGCCGGTGCACCATTTCCACCTCTATCTGCAGCTCGGCTGGGCGTTTGTGCTTGGTCACGTGCTTTGGCACGGGGCAGGGATATGGGCGCGGGGGCGGCCGGAGCGCCGGCGCCTCCTCGGCAGGGCCATCGCCGCGGCATTGCTGGTCGGGGCCGCGGCCATCTGGCTGCGGCCCTACGACGGCGAGGCCCGTGCGCGCTGCCTGATCGCCGGCGACTTGCCGATGGACTTGGCGCTCTATCGCTGGGTGCTGGTGAACACGCCGCCCGAGGCGACCTTTGTCACCGCGGGCGAGGACGACATCGTGGCCGGCGAAGATGTTAGCGGCAGCTTCGCGGTCTGGGCGGCGGGGCGTCGGTTCGTCGCGCTCTATCCCCTGTTTTCCAACCCCTATGTGTCCTGGACCGCGCACGAAGCGGCCAGGAAACGCGCCATGCTCTGGCTGCGCGGCGACGTGCCGGCCTGCGTCAACGTGGGGGAGAGTCTGTGGGCGGTGCTGCCGGCCGGTTTCGTGGTCGGCCCAGGCCGGGCGCAGAAGCGGTTCGACTCCGGCGTGCATGCGGTATGGCATATTGCGCGCCAGGGCTGCGAACCCAGCGGCTAGTCTTACTGTGTATCTGCTCAACCCCCGGGTTGG
>PLTJ01000173.1:288-3601 GCA_003164455.1 Acetobacteraceae bacterium | reverse complement strand
GCGCCTGCTTCATCTGGGCATGCAGATCGATCGCCGCCGCCAGGTGCTTGTTCAGAAGATCGATGGACTGGCCGCGGATCTTCTCGGACAAGGTATTGTGGGTCTGCTGCATGCTCGGCTCTCCAGGTTTCCGGTGAGGTGGATGGGTGGGACGCCGGCGGTCATTTTTCGCCGTTGCCGGCGACGAAGCCGGCAACCAACGCGGCCATCAGCACGGGGCCCTTGTTGTCGCGGACCAGGCGCGCGGCCTCGGCGACCAACAGCGGCACGCCGGCGCCGAGGGGCGGCGTCGGGCGGGGCCTCAATCGGTAGCGGATCAGGGCGAGCAGGGCGAGGCACAGGGCGAGCAGAACGCCGCGACAATAGCCGCCGCACCCGCCGCACCAACATACGGCAGGAGGCAGATCCACAGGGCCGCGAGACCGCAGGCCAGGGCCGCGACGGCGCAGCCGCCGGCCACCGCGCACGCGAGCGCGGCCCAGGGGATATGGGCCGTCGTCCGGCGGATTTGTGGCCCGTCACCGGCCGCGGCCAGGGCGAGGACAAGCCTGATCAGGGCGCTCATCGGCCAGCCCACGCTCACCGTGACTGCAGGCGCCCGCCGATATACCCGACGCCCAGGGCGATCAGCAGCGCGACCAGCGGCTGCTCCTCGACCTGTCGACAGACCACCTTGGCCACACGATCGCCCTCGGCGGCAATACCATGATAGACTCGGTGCGCGCCGTCGTCGAACTGGTCGGCGGCACTCTGGGCTCCGCTCGCCGCGCCGAGCTTCAAGTGCTCAACCAGGCTCGTGACGTCGCGCTTCAACGCGGCGATATCATCCTGCAGTCTGGCGATGCCGGGCTCGCTCTTGCTTGATCCGCTCATGGTCGTGGCACTCCTGTTGCGTCGGCCGGTCCGGTGGCGACCCTGGGGCTGATTCCACGCCCTCGACTTTCGCCCGGCCACGCACCGTCGCAAGCTGCTATGAGGCGGACTTGTTCAGTGCACGTCCCTCTGCTGGCCGCCCACGGCCGCCGCGGCGCAGGCGATGAACGCGCCGATCAGCATCGACAACGCAGTGAAGATCGACAGCTTCGAGGCCGCCTTGCGAGCGTCGTCCGCGGCCTGGCGCACCTTCGCTTCGGCAGCGTCCTCCTGTGCGATCACCTCGTCGACCCGCTTCTNNTGCCGTTGAGCAGGATGCGGGTGCTCTGCGCCCGCACGTCGTCTTCCGTAGCATTCGCACTCGGATGAGCGGTTCGGTAGAGGGTGTCGACGAAATACGCTGTCGGGTCCGCCCGAGAGCCGCCCGGGCGCGTTGCCGCTTGTGTAACCCCTTGGCTGGCGCCCGCGGCTGCACCGGATGCCACGCCCGCCACCATGGTGGCGGCCCCGCCAACCATAAAGGATGCCGCCGAGGCAAGCACGGTTGCTCCGATCACTGAGGCGACGGCCCAGGTCAGGAAGCCGTTCGCCGTGTCTCGAAAGAACACTTCATGCGTGTGCAGGCCAACCCACTTGATCCGCAGCCGACCCGTGAGGTAGCCGCCCAAGCCGGATGACAGCCATTGCACGACGATCAGCCAGATCCCCATCATCACGGTGAACGTCGTCGCCGATGTCCCGGCGTTGGACCAGGGCGATACCGAAGCAAGACCCAGGCCCGATCCGAGCGCCAGCAAGATCAGCGACAACGCCAATGCCGCGAACACGCCTCCGATAATGGCGGGCCACGCGACGCCCGAGGTCGAAGCCTCAAGAGGCGACCGGTTTTCCCTATAGGCGCCAGTCGCGTCCGACATGAGAGATTCTGCCATGTGGTTGCCCCGGTCCGGTCAGTGCCAGAGCAGCGCGAGCAGAATAATGACCGGGATCGGCACGCCCAGCAGTAGAAGCAGAATTCCGCGGCCCATATCAGCCTCCATTGTCTGTTCCGTATCCGATTCGACCATCGGCCTCGCACGGTCGCGCGAACAGCGGCAGCCCAAACGTCAGCGTCGCGCCAACAGAAAGCCGACCGCGCCGCAAACCAATCCGACCGCGAGTAGCGTGACGAGAGGCTGCTGCTGAACCGAATCGGCGGCGGCCGCAGCCGCTCCACGCATTTGGTGTCGAGCCTCGCCGTACGCACGCTCCGCCGTCGCGGTTGCCTGGCTCGCCAATCCCTCCATTTGGGCCTTGGCGTCACCAGCAAGGGCTCCGACGCCAGACTCTATGTCGCCTGCGACGCTTGCGGCCCGATCTTGGATACGGTTCTTGTCCATTGGTCGCGCTCCGTTTGAATGGCCATCCGACAATTCCTGGCTTTGGCTCGACGCGCCGCCTGATTCGTCGTCAGGTCGCACGGTTGGCCTTGCCAGGGTGCCATAGCGAACGCCCGGAGACGCTGTCGACGCCTCCGGACATTGCGATGTCAGATCGAGGATCCCGTTGGATAGATCGTTCGCTCGCGCGCTACTTCCGCAGGCGTGAACGGTGCCGATGTCTCATCGAATTCTCTCCAACCGGTGTTCCGGTAGGCTTTTTCACGCGCCGTCGGGTCGATGCGGCCATGGCGCTGCATGATTGCCTCGGCGGTTGCGACCAGCCCCGCGTCAACGCGAGCGGTAACCAGTGCGCCGCCACGACGGACTGCTTCCGCGTAGACATGCGCTTGCTTCTTGGGGACGCCGGCGGAGGTTAGCGAACCGATCAGACCGCCCGTGGCGCCGCCCGCCGCGGCGCCGGCGACAGCCCCGACCGCGGTCGCAACCAACCAACCCGCGGCAACCACCGGACCAACGCCAGGGATGGCGAACATCCCCAGACCGGCAAGCAGACCCGCGGCGCCCCCAAGCACCGCGCCGGCCGATGCACCGGCTTCGGTTCCGGTGGCGGCCCCGGAGGGGGGAGTGCCGGACGCAACGGTGGCGTCGGACCGATGAGCCACCATGCTGATGTCAGCATAGGGGATGTGGGCGGCCTCGAGATCACGCACGGTCCGCGCAGCCGCATCGTAGGTGTCGTATAATCCAGTAACGGTCGTGGTTGTCATGGGTGAATTTTCCTTAAGGGATGACGGCCGGGTGGCCGTCTCTGGGCGATAGGGTGTCCGCTTAGTTCGCGGTAATGTTTCCCTGGTAGTCGAGGGCAACATTCACTGCCTTACCGTCCTTCATTGCGTGACCGCGCCAGATCGACTTGTCGTCCTTCGCCAGCGCCGAGACCTGCGTGTAGCCTTGATCCTCGAAACGCTTCTGAGCTTGCGCCATCGTGAAGCTGTTCGCTCCAGCGACCGGGGCGGCCGTCGTGTTGTTGGCGCCGCTGGTTGCGACCGCGGGGGGCG
>PLTJ01000173.1:0-223 GCA_003164455.1 Acetobacteraceae bacterium | reverse complement strand
CCGGCTTCCTGCGCGCGCCACTATTTCTTCAGCGCATCCTTCAGGCCGCCGACGGCATTCTGGATCTTGCCTTCGACCTTATCGCTTTTGCCCTCGGCGGTAAGTTTGGCGTCACCGACGGCCTTGCCGGCCACTTCCTTGACAGCGCCCTTGGCCTGTTTGGCCGCGCCGATGACACGATCTTTGTCCATCTCACTGTCTCCCCGTTGGTGAATGTTTTCGC
>PLTJ01000187.1 GCA_003164455.1 Acetobacteraceae bacterium | reverse complement strand
AAGCTGGTGAAGCGACAAATGTACGGTCGAGCAAACCTTGACCTTCTTCATGCTCGCCTGCTTGGCCCCACCTAATTCAGAGCAAAATACTGCACCAACTGTGCGCCAGAGCCCAATTGAACGCCGATTAACACGTTACGTAGCCTGGTCGATGACGATCCTCGTCACCCCGCGCGAGCGCCGCGGCGCGGTCAGCGTCGAACTCCGCGGTGACCTCGCCGCCTTTCTCCACCTGCCAGTGGACACCGACGTACAAACCAAATCACCCGCTCCCCGGGCGGGGAACGGGCGTTCTGGTGTTGTGATGGGATCGTTGGTTGGGGGGGGCGCAACCATCTTGACCGCTCTTTCTCGGGTAGGTCCACGTTAATGCGCAGCAAAGATACGGATCCGCCTTGGCGCCCTGCCCGGTTGGCACGGCACGTCGGCCTGCCGCGCGCTACTCTTCAAACGTGCCTTTGCTCAGCATCTCGCCGTCGCGCATGAGCACGCGGCCTTTAGCGATGACGTGCCGCAGTTCGAACCCCGCATCGAACAGACAGAGATCCGCGCTGGCGCCGGCCTTCACCACGCCTTTTCCGGTCAGGCCAAGCTGGGTGGCAACGTTCGACGTCACGAAGGGCAGCACCTGCTCGGGCTTGAGCCCCATCTTCAGCAACGAACGGAGTTCGCGCAGATTGCTGGAAACGGCCCCCGTGCCCAGCCCCACCATGATCCCCTGGGCATTGAAGCGCGGAATACTGCCGTGCCCGTCCGTGCTCATGGTGATGAGGGCGGGATCGACGCCATCCTCAAGCGCGGCGCGGATGGCACCGGCTGGGGTGTCGAAACAGCTTCCGCCGGACGTCACGTCGATCACGCCGCCGCGTTTCGCGAAGCGGACCGCCTCGGCGAACACCGCCTTGTCGCGCGCGCAGTGCGTCGGCCGCAGATGCCGGATCGGGATGCCGCGATCCACGATCTCGTTCAGCACGTCGAACCCGCCGGGAAGATTGCCGAGGTGGATATGCAGGAAGCCGATCTTGCCCGCGATCATGCCGCCGACACGGATGTCGGAGACGATGCGCATTAGCTCGTCGATGGTGGGGAACGAACAGCGATGATCGCCTATGGCGATCTTCACGCCCAGCACTTCCGGCACGCAAAACAGGTCCTGGCGGATGCTCCCGGTCAGCAGGGTGGGGGGCACGGCGTAGTTGCTGGTGTGCATCCAGGCACTGACGCCCTCGGCGGTGAGCGCACGGACCTTGGCGAGCAGGGCCTCGACGGAGCGCGTGACCGAATCGGTCCCGCAAACCCCCACCAGGCTGGTCGTGCCGCAGGCGATCAGTTCGGACAGCATGAGCTCGGGCGTGCGGCTGACCGGGCCGCCCTCGCCGCCGCCGCCGGTGACGTGGATATGCTGATCGACGAGGCCCGGCGTGAGCGTGAGTCCCTGGGCGTCCAGGACTTCGAGCTCGGGCAGGTTGACGGTCAGCCCCTCCGCCACGGCCAGGATCTTGTCGCCGACGACGAGGACGTCCCTGATGCCGAGGGATTCGGGTGCGAAGACCGCGGCGTTCTTCACAAGCAGAGCCATGTTTCGTCTCCTTCCGGCTTACAGAAACACCAGGCTGGAAATGATCGTCATGATCAGGGCGCCGATCATCACGGGCGTAGTGCGGCGCACGATGTCGAAGGGCGCGACGCCGGCAAGTCCCGACACGGCGATCACCACCCCGGCAATGGGCGACATGGTGCGGGCCAGACCGGCCGAAAGCTGCACCGGCACCACCAGCGGCAACTCCTGAATGCCAACGCTGGCCGCGGCATTGGGCAGCAGGGGAGAGAAGGCGAAGAAGGCCGCATTCCCCGAGCCGGTGACCACGGAGGCCAGGATCATGATGCCCATCATCACCAGGAGCATCAGCGCCAGGCCGGCGCCCTGCATCCCGGCCACGCCGCGGAGCATGGTGTCGATCCCGCCAATCTTGGTGAGCCCCGTGGCGAAGACTTCGGCGCAGACGATCAGCGACACCGTCGAGATGAAGACTTTGCCCATGCCTTCGAAAATAGCCTTGCTGGCGTCGAAAGCCTGGCGCACGGCGCGGCGAGTGAGGAGATCCGTCACCAGCGCGACGAGTAACGAGAAGACGATCGCCGTGACCAGGGTGAGCGAGACGCCAGCATACACCATGGGCGAGAAACCGATCAGCAGGACCAGGGGCAGCATCGGGAGCACGGCGTAGTGGACCGGTCCGGCGCCTTCCATGGCCTTGCTCACGTCCTCGGGCCGGTTGTCGGCCACGGTGCAGCGTCCGCTGGCGATGTCCCGCCTGTCGAACCAGCGCTGCACGACGAAGTGCAGCACCGCCACGACGATCACGGTGCAGATGGCCACCGGAATCTGCCCGCGGATGAAGTAGCCGACGACGTCGGTCTTCACCAACTCGGCCGCGCGGATCGCGTTGCTGGACGACGGGCCGAGATCGAGGCAGCAGGTGGTGGCGATGACCGAAGCGGCCGCCGCCCGCGTGACCCCGAGCGCGACCAGCAGCGGAAACACCGAAGCCATCAGCAGCAGCCCGAGGCCGACCGCGGAGTTGACGAACAGCGCGATGAACTGTCCGACCACGTAGGTCAGCGCCAGGAGCACGTAGGGGGAACGGATGGCCTGCAGCGGCCTGACGCACAGCTTCACCAGGGCCTTGCTCGCGCCGATGCGCTCCATGTAGGTGGCGAAGCCGCCGATGGCCATGATGTTCAGCCCAAGATCGGCGAGCCTGACCGACATGATATTGCTCACCACCTGCACCACGTCGAACCCGACGAAGTGGGTGGTGTGGGTGGCGTCGAGCGGCGGCATGCCCATCGCGGCGGCCAGGGCCAGCAGGATGACGCCGGTCAGGAGAAGGACGATCGGCGGGTAATAGTTTTTGACCACGAACCACGACACCACCACGACGGCGGCAATCGTGAGAATGATCCCGATCATGGCATGACTCCCGGGTTAACCGCTTCCCGGAGCCGCAGTCCCGGACAGAGGGGATAAATCAGCGGTGCCTTCATGGCCGCGCGCGTCATGGCCATCACCGTCTTTCATGGCCGCAACAAAGTTGCGAGTGGCCGGCCTTTTATGCTGCATCGGCCGAGATGTCCATGCCACGCACCACGCGCGCGCGTCACCGCCGAACCGTACGTGCTTGGCAGCCATGTTGTTCTCGCTTCCCTGGGCAAGTCCGGATTTCCCCGGTTTGATCCGACATTCCCCAGATGACCGGCTCGTCCGACCATCTGGCTTGTGAAAGCGCGCGCAATAGTGGCTCTGACTCAACCGGGATTTCCCCGATGAACGGCCACCTTGGCCACCACCCGGCGGGCCTTGTTCCATGACGCGGCCTGATAGCTGAAGCTGGCGTAATAGCGCCGCACCTGGTTTGGCGGGCGACCGATAGGGCGCGTCAGTAGCCAGCCGATGCGTTGCTGAAGGACCGCATTGGTGGGCAGGCGGATCGTGTATTTGTAGCCCTCGGCTTCGAGAAACTCATAGATACCGGGGTTTGCGTAGGCCGCGGCGCCGCGGAAATAGCGGCGCTTCATCCTGTGCCGGTAACGCGCCACCACCGGTTCCAGCACATCACGCCAGTCGGCGGCGCTGTGGACGTTGCCCGGCCGCAGGCCGCACCGCTCCAGATCACCGAACTGGTTGAACACGAACAGCGGATGGTAGCACATGCAGGCGAAATGACGTTGTAGGCGCTACCCTCCTGGGCGCCGTGTGTCTCGCTGACGCTGCTGTCCATGTCGAGCACGACGGTGATCTGCGGCCAGCCACGCAAGTCCGTGCTGCACATCGATCAACGTGCGCCGGCCGCCGGGCTGCTTGATCGCGCGCAGGTCACCGCGACCGAGGGCCAGATACGTGCCGGTCCTCGTCATGCCGGAAAGGGCCAGCCAGCCGGCGACGGATACGTAGTGGGGTTGAACCGCGGCATCCGCGGTACGGGCGTTCGAAAGAACAGGCATGGAGGAACTTCCTCATTGCGAGGAGACCCACCTGTCCTACGTCGGCGCGATTTCGGGCAGTGTAACTAAAGCGGTGAAAGACGACTCGGGGCGCGCCCCTCCATCAGTCAACGAATAACGCGGCCCGTCCCGTTTCGCAACTTGCCATTGTGGCCTGTCCCCAAACCCGGCCAGGCCGGTACTATGGCCAAACTTAGCGACAACCACGGTGCTGGTGTCTGGCTGCGGCGACCACAGCGCCCAGTTCCAGACGCCCTGGGTCAGCCCCTCATGCTGGATCGGTCGAGGAAGACGCGGATGCGGACGTTCGACCACCGGCCCACTTGGCGTTCTGCAACTTGCGTTTCAACGAGGATGAGTACTAGNNCTGGGTGGGTGGGCCTTGTGGAAGCTTCAAGGCTATACTGGACAGGTGCCGCTCTGGGCAAAGTTGGCTCCCGCCGACAGAACCCAGCCGCGCTCTTGGCATTCGTTGACCGACCATTCGGCGGATGTCGCGGCAATTGCGGAAAGTTTGATGCAGTTGCCGATGCTGGCCATGCGTCTGGCTCGGCTGGCAGGGCTGGATGCGCTGCACCCAGTCCAGGTCGCCCGCCTTGCCGCCATCGCCTTCCTGCACGACATCGGCAAGGCAAACCGCGGCTTTCGCAGTCGCATTGATCCGGCCGAACGCGGGGCCGGCCACATCGCACCGCTGGCTTGGCTGCTGAACGCCAGCGACGCCGAGGCGTTGCGAGCGCGACTGCTTGTGGCCCTGCGCGTCGAGCGCTTGGAACATTGGTTCGACAAGGACTCGCTGTCGCTGTTCGACGCCGTGTTCGCGCATCATGGCACTCCGTGGCCGCACGACCACTTCGACAGTGCCCAGCGCTACTGGCGTCCTGGTCCTGACATGGACCCGATCGCTGACCTTTCCGTAATGGGCGAGCGGCTGGAGCAATGGTTTCCGCTTGCCTTCCTGGATGGACCGACGTTGCCCGGCGTGCCTGCCTTCCATCACGCCTTCGCCGGTGCGGTGATGTTGGCGGACTGGCTGGGGTCCGATACCGCGTTCTTCCCGTTCGCGAACGGCGCCGACGCCGACCGGATGGCGTTCGCGCGCGTCAAGGCGCCGGCTGCCTTGGCCGCGGTGGGCCTCGACGTGACGCGGGTGCGTCGGACCGTCCGTGGGGCACCGCTAACTTTCTCCCAGGCTTTCGATGTGGCGACCCCGCGGCCGGTCCAGCGGGAGGCCCCCAAGCCCTCTGCCAACTGCGTGGTGCTGGAAGCGGAAACGGGCTCCGGCAAGACCGAGGCGGCGCTGTGGCGTTTCCTGCACCTGTTCGAGCGCGGCGAGGTGGACGGGCTGTATTTCGCTCTCCCGACCCGTGTGGCCGCGACGCAGATGTTCCGGCGCGTGCAGCGCGTCTGTGATCGCGTCTTCGGCTCCGACCGACCGGCCGTGGTGCTCGCCGTGCCCGGCCAGGCCGCCGCCGATGGCGTCCGCGGTCACCCGCTGCCGGGCTTCGGCTTTGCCTGGGACGACGATCCCCAGGACTCGGTGCGCCGCAGCCGCTGGGCCGCCGAGCATCCGAAGCGCTTCCTGGCCGCCCAGATCGCCATCGGCACCATCGACCAGGCCCTGCTGGCGGCCATCCAGACCCGACATGCCCATCTGCGCGGCACGGCGCTGCTACGCCATCTGCTGGTCGTGGACGAGGTACATGCCTCGGATCGCTACATGGAACGGCTGTTGTGCGGATTATTGCAGGCACAACTCCAGGCTGGTGGCCATGCGTTACTGCTCTCGGCAACTCTTGGCGCGGGCATGCGCTCGCGTCTGCTGGGAGTCGCGGTGCCGCCCCCAGACGCCGCCGAAGCGGTGCCGTACCCCGCCCTGAGCTGGCGAGGCGCGGACGGCGAAGCGCGTCTGCCTGTGAAAGGGACCGGCTCGGGCAAGGACGTTCAGGTGCGGACGCTGCCAGCCATGAGCGATCCAACCGTCATCGCCGCGACCGCCCTGGAGGCGGCGCGGGCGGGTGCCAAGGTGCTGGTGATCCGCAACACGGTCGCGGCGGCGATCGCCACCCAGAAGGCGCTGGAGGCGGCCGATCCTGACGGCGCCTGCCTGTTTCGCGTCGCCGCCGTGCCAACCCTGCACCACGGCCGCTTCGCCGCCGCCGACCGGCGCCTGCTCGACGCGGAGGTGGAGCGTGTGCTGGGCAAGGAGCGCGAGGCAGGCGGCATTGTCGTAGCGGGGACACAGACGCTCGAAGTGAGCCTCGATCTCGATGCCGACCTGCTACTGACCGATCTCTGCCCGGTTGACGTGTTGCTGCAACGCATTGGCCGGCTACACCGGCATACCCGTACTCGGCCAGATCGGTTCGTGGCGCCGCAGGTCATTGTGCTGACCCCGGAGAGCCGCGACCTGGTGCCGTTCGCGAATCGCGGCCGCCACGGTCTGGGCGGCGCGGTGTACGACGATCTGCGCATCATCGAGGCCACCTGGCGCTTGCTGGAGGCGCACGCCGTGTGGTC
>PLTJ01000252.1 GCA_003164455.1 Acetobacteraceae bacterium | reverse complement strand
AGGGCAGAGCCCTCGCCTTGCCTTGATGCGCGCCCCGGCGTTCTGGATGCACCAAGGCGGCATGGCGCCCCGGCTATTGGCGCCCATCGCCGCCATGTACGCCGCGGCCACCGCTCGCCGCGTGGCGCGGCCGGGCTGGCGGGCCCCGGTGCCGGTGATCTGCTGCGGCAACGCCACCGCCGGCGGGGCGGGGAAAACCACGCTGGCGCTCGAGCTTGGCGCGCGCCTGGCCGGCCGGCACGTCGCTTTCCTTACCCGCGGCCATGGCGGCCGGGTGCGCGGCGTCCACCGTGTCGATCCGGCCCGTGACGACGCCGCCACGGTGGGCGACGAGGCGTTGCTGTTGGCGCAATGTGCACCGACCTGGGTGGCCGCCGACCGCGCCGCCGGCGCCCGGGCGGCGTTGGCGGATGGCGCCGGCGTGCTGGTGATGGACGACGGGTTGCAAAACCCCGGCCTGGCCAAGGATTTGTCCATCCTCGTCGTTGATGGGGGCGCCGGATTCGGCAATGGCCGGGTGATTCCCAGCGGCCCGTTGCGCGAGCCGGTCGCCGCCGCCGCCGCGCGCTGCGCCGCCGCGGTGCTGATCGGCGCGGACCACAGCGGCGCCCTGGCCGCTCTGCCACCGGGGCTGCCGGTGCTGCGCGCCGGGCTGGAGCAGCAGGACACCGCCGGGCTGGCCGGACGGCGCGTGCTCGCCTTCGCCGGCATCGGCATCCCGGAGAAATTCTTCGCCGGCCTGCGCGCCGCCGGCGTCGTGCTGGTGGAAACGGCCTCCTTCGCCGACCACCACCCCTACACGGCAGCCGAGATCGAGCGGTTGCTGGCGCGCGCCGGGGCGGCGGACGCGCTGGCGGTCACCACGCCCAAGGATGCCGTGCGCCTGTCCCCCGAGCTGCGGGCCCGGGTCCGCGTGGTCGGCGTGGGTCTGGTCTGGCAGGACTTGGCCGCCCTCGACGCGCTGCTCGCCGGCGTGCTGGAATCGGCGCCATGACGCAGCGATGGTTTCACCCGATTCAATACCGCGCCGAGGCGCTGGTGGCCCGGGCGGCGCTGGTGCTGCTGCGCCGGCTTGGCCCGGTTCGCGGCTCCAATCTCGCCGGCGCCGTTGCCCGCACGATCGGCCCGCTGCTGCCGGTCTCGCGCGTGGCCGACATCAACCTCCGCCACGCCATGCCGGAACTGGACGCGGCGGCGCGCCGGCGGGTGATCCGGGGGGTGTGGGAGAATCTCGGCCGCACCGTCGCCGAGTTGCCGCATGTCGCCACCCTTGGCCCAACCGCCCAGGGGCCGGGCTGGGAGGTGGAGGGCGGCGAGATCCTGCACAGATGCCGCGACGCCGGCGGGACGATGATCCTGTTCTCCGGCCACATCGGCTGCTGGGAACTGCTGCCCGCCTTGCTGGGGCAGAACGGCATGCCGATGGCGAGCTTCTACCGCGCCGCCGGCAACCCCGAGGTCGATGCGCTGATCAACGCCATGCGCCGCGACGCGGTCGGCACCGATGTGCCGTTCTTCAACAAGAGCGCCAAGGGCGCGCGTGAGGCGATGCTGTACCTGGCGCAAGGCGGGCGGGTCGGCATGCTGGTCGATCAGAAGATGAACGAGGGCATCGAGGCGCGCCTGTTCGGCCAACCCGTGATGACCACGACGTCCCCCGCCGCCTTCGCGCTGCGCTTCCAGTGCCCGATGGTGCCCGGCCATACCATCCGCATCGGCCCGTGCCGCTTCAGGATCGTCGTCGAACCGCCGCTGCCGCTGCCCGACAGCGGCGACCATCATGCCGATATCCTGGCGCTCACCCAGACCATGAACGACTGCCTGGAACGCTGGATCCGCGCGTGGCCGGAAGGCTGGCTCTGGCTGCACCGGCGCTTTCCAATGGAGGTCTATGGGCGATGAGTCCCCCGGTCGCCCTGCTCGACCTCGACGGCACGCTGATCGACACAAGGCCCGGCATCGTCGCCTGCATGCGCCGGACCATGGTGGACCTTGGCCACGGGCTCGAGCCCGGCGAGGACCTGAACTGGATGATCGGGCCGCCGATGGAACAGACCATGGGGGCGCTGCTGGCGCGCTGGGGCGATAGCCGCGCCGCCGAGGCGGTGACGATCTACCGCCGCCACTACGTCGAGACCGGCCTCTACGACGCCACCGTCTATCCCGGTATCGCGGCGGCGCTGGCGGAGTTTGCCGCCCGGGGCTGGACGCTGTTCGTCGCCACCGCCAAGCGCACCCGCTACGCCCGCCCGATCCTCGAGCATTTCGGTCTCGCCGGGTATTTCCACACGATCTACGGATCGGAAGACGGACCTGTTCTGGACACCAAGCCGGTGATGCTGGCGCACATCCTGTCCGAGCAGCGGTTTTCCCCGGCGCGCGCGGTGATGATCGGCGACCGTCACTATGACATCGACGGCGCCCGCGCGAACGGTTTGCGCTCGATCGGGGCGGCCTGGGGTTACGGCGAAGCGGACGAACTCCGGCTTGCCGACGCCATCGCCGACAGCCCCGGGGATCTGCCCGCGCTGGCCGGGGGCCTGTTGGGCTTAGCCGTTTGATGCCGCCAGCAGCGCCAGCGCCTTCGCAAAAGCCTGGTCGGGGTCGAGATCCGTCGTGTCCAGAAGTTTGGCGTCGTCGGCCGGCTTCATCGGGGCGGTGGCGCGGGCAGCGTCGGCAGCGTCGCGGGCGCGCACTTCCGCGGTGACGGTAGCGATGTCCGCCGCGATGCCGCGCCCCAGAAGCTCCTTGTAGCGGCGCCGGCCGCGCGCCTCGGGGCTGGCGGTGACGTAGAGTTTTGCTGCCGCGTCGGGGAACACCACGGTGCCGATGTCGCGCCCGTCCAGCACGGCGCCGCGGGCGCGGCCGAAGCCGCGTTGGAAGTCCAGCAGGGCGGCGCGCACGCCGGGGATGGCGGCGACGGCACTGGCGGCGCCGTCGGCTGGCGGGCCGCGCAGGTCGGCGCGGTCGAGGTCCGCCGC
>PLTJ01000419.1 GCA_003164455.1 Acetobacteraceae bacterium | reverse complement strand
TGTCCTCCGGGGCGATCCGCAACCACCGGCCGGATATCATGGTCCGCGCGTTCGAGATCGCCGGGTACTCGGCGGCCGATGTCGAAGCGCGGTTTGGCGGCATGCTGAACGCGTTCCGCTATGGTGCGCCGCCACATGGCGGCTCGGCACCAGGGATCGACCGTATCGTCATGATGCTGGCCGACGAGCCGACCATCCGGGAGGTAATCCTGTTCCCGCTCAACCAGCAGGGCGAGGACCTGATGATGGGCGCGCCGGCCGAGGTGGCGCCGGTACGGCTGAAGGAGCTGTCGCTGAAGCTCGACCTGCCGCCGAAGGCGAGGGGATAACAGTTCCGCTTTGCTCGTACTGCGGTCGGGTGGCCGATCGCAGATGAGCGGCCATCTCCATTGGCGCCGCCCGGCTGGCGCTCGTTTGGGAGCACACCTGCGGTAGTGATGCGCCTGCACGCTGGCGCTATTGCTCGACCATACCTATCTTCGCACGAATGCAGCCGCCGGAGTGTTCGTATGCGCTTTTCTGCCCTGACCATTCTGGCCGCGCTGTTGATCGGTGCTGTGCCGGCGACCGCGGCGGACCAGGCCGCACCGCTGGCTGCCCATCGTGCGTTCTACCAGCTCACCCTGGATCAGGCGCGCGGCGCCGAGGTGGCGGGCGCTTCTGGGACCATGGCCTTTGAGGTACTGGATGCCTGCGACGGCTGGGCGACACGGCAGCGGTTGCAGATGACCGTTACCAACCGCGACGGTCAGGACATCCAGATGCTGTCCGACTACTCGACCTGGGAGAGCAAGGACGGGCTGAGCATGCGCTTTCGCCTTCGGC
The DNA here is from genome assembly GCA_003164455.1 of Acetobacteraceae bacterium. GTDB lineage: Bacteria > Pseudomonadota > Alphaproteobacteria > Acetobacterales > Acetobacteraceae > Rhodovastum. The sequence goes on along the minus strand of PLTJ01000419.1, from coordinate 15,025 downwards.
AGACCACCGACTCTGCGGTGACCAGCGAAGTGGCGGGCGAGGCCTCGCTGGCGCGGCGGGGTGGACCCGGAGAGGTACGCTACAGTTTGCCGGAGGCGACCTCGAAGCAGCTGCCGGTGGGTACGCTGTTTCCGATGGTTCACACCGAGGCGATCCTGACTGCGGCGCGCGCAGGCAAGAAGTTCATCGCCTTGCCGCTGTTCGACGGCACCAGCGAGAAGGGCGCGCAGGATAGTTCGGTGGCGATTGTGAACTGGGGCGGGCCGAAAGCGGGCAAATGGCCGGAGCTGTCCGGGCTATCCAGCGGGCGCGTGCACGTGGCTTTCTTCGATCGCGACGCTGCCAGCCAGCAGCCCGACTACGAGGTGGGCATGCGGTACTGGGACAATGGTGTCGCCGACGAGCTCGATATGGATTTCGGCGACTTCGTGATGAAGGGCACACTGAGCCAGCTTGCGGTGCTGCCGCCAGGCTGTTGAGCTGACGCCATGCCGGACCCCGGCTTTGTTGCGGCCGGTGTCCGGTCCCGCTCGCCTGGAGACCGGGAATGCGATCAGGCGGGGACGGGGAGGGGGGCAGAGGGACGGCGCAGGACCAGGGTGGCGAGGGCGGCCACGAAGCAGGCAAGACCGGTGACGAAGAAAGCCGGCAGGTAGGTGGCCAGTGCGTCGCGTGAAGCACCAGTGCCCCAGGCCGCCACGGCCCCGCCAAGCTGATGCGCAGCGAAAATCCAGCCGAATACCATGCCGGCTCGCTCGCGGCCGAAACTTTGGGCAGTGAGTCGGATAGTAGGAGGAACTGTAGCGACGAAGTCGAGGCCGAAGAACACGGCGAAGATGCTCAGGCCATAGAAGGTGAAGGTGGAGAACGGCAGCACCATCAGACTGACGCCACGGCCGGCATAGTACCAGAACAGCAACCGACGGTTGTCGTAGCGGTCGGAAAGCCATCCTGACGCAACGGTGCCGAAGAAATCGAAGACACCCATCATGGCGAGCACCGAGGCGGCCTCGATCTCCGGCATGCCGAAATCATGGCAGAGCGGGATGAAGTGGGTCTGCACGGTGCCGTTGGTGGACAGGCCGCAGATGAAGAAGGTCAAGAAAAGCAGCCAGAAGACACGCGTGCGGGAAGCGTCGGCCAGGGCTGTCAGGGAAAGCCACGCAACGTTGCCGGTCTGGGAGCGTCGTGGTGGTGGACTGACGACGGTTTCCCCGTAGGGGGCGAGGCCAAGCTCGCCGGGATGGTCACGGGCGATCAGCAGCATCAGCACGAAGCAGATGCCGCAGGCGGCGACGGCGGGGATGACCGCCATGCGCCAACCGAGATGGCTGGCGAGCCAGGCGGCAACGGATAGGAACACGAGTTGGCCGGTGGCGGTACTGGCGCCGAGCAGGCCGAGCACCAAGCCACGTCGGGCGGTGAACCATCGGTTGGCGACGGTGGCGCCGAACACCATGGCGGTCATGCCAGAGGCAAAGCCGACGGTCAGCCCCCAGGTGAGCCAGAGTTGCCAGATCTCGGTCATGAAGGTGGCAAGACCGAGCCCGACCATAATGAGGGCCAGCGCGGTGCAGACCACGGTCCGGAGCCCGTAGCGCAGCATCAACGCAGCGGCAAATGGACCGACCAAGCCGTAGAGCGCCAGGCGCAAGGCGAGAGGGGCGGAGATCGCACCGGTGTCCCAACCGAACTCGGCACGCAACGGCACGATCAGCACACCAGGCAAGCCGACGCTTGCTGAGGTTGCCAGCATGGTCAGGAAGGTCGCACCGGCCATCGCCCAGCCGTAATGGATGCCACGCCGCGCAAGCCAGGGGGCAAACAGGTGCGAGAGCATCAGGGCGGCTCTGGGGGCAGGCCGGCGGCCTGGCGCGCTAGCCGGGCGGCGCCGTCGAGGGCGGCACGCGAGCGGACGGGGTCGGCACGGCAGGCGCGGGCGAGAACAATGCCGCCGGTCAGGGTGGCGAGGATGGCCAGGGCGATCCGCGCACGGTCGGGCTCGGTCATGGTAGGATCGCGGCGGGCCATTTCCCGCTCCAGCACGCTGGCAAGGGCAGCGACGCCGGTGCCCAACGCATCCGCGAGCGGTGGCCCGGCGCGAGCGATCTCGGGGCCGAGGGCCGCCAGCGCGCAGCCTTCTTCAGGGGTGTCGCGATGGCGCTCGGTGAGATAGGCCTCGATGAGGGCGGCGATAGGCTCACGACCGAGGGCGCGGCCGTGCTCGGCCCGGGCGGCCCAACGCTCGGCCGCCTGCGCCATACTGGTGCGGCAGGATTCGACGGCGAGCGCGTCCTTGCTGGCGAAATGGCCGTAGAAAGCCCCGTGGGTGAGGCCGGCCTCGCGGGTCACCTCGGCTACCGGCACGGCGGCGATACCGCGGCGACGGAACAGACGCCCAGCCGCATCGAGGATGGCGGCACGGTGGGAGGCGACAGTGGGACGATCGACGCGCATGGTTTACATGATGATCATCATGAATGAACGGCGCAAGATAGCTGGTGGGCCGGGAAGGCAAATCACGGTGCACGCGGGGTTGGAGCGACGATATTCGGCGGCTGCATATGCTGCCCGGGGCCGGGCGGACGCTCGCTATTTCGACGCCGCCGCCGAAGCCGCTACAGCGACATGATGAAGCGCAACGGGTCGTCAATGTAGCGGAGGTTGGTCACCAAATAAGTTATACGTACAGGCTCCAGATTGGAGTCATGGACTTCCCAGCCGTAGATGGTCACCCCACCGGTGCAGTCCACGATCATGTTGAGCGGGCGGTCGACGCGCGTGAAGACGCTGCTCGGCACGGTTATCGGTCCGCTTGTGGCCGGTTGTGGCGCCGGCTGGGAATCGGCCTGTCCAGTTGATGGCGCTTCGCCGGCGGGCAGATAACCAATGCCGCCGGGCGGGGCGGTCAGCACCATCCGCGCCGTGTCGTGGTGAGCCAACTGCTTCGCCAGCCAGGCCCATTCTTCGGTAGTCAGGTACTCAGCCTCACGGAACGCTTGCTCGATGTGCGCCGCTTCATAAGTGTAACGGATCTCCACCTGCCAAGCCATGCGCTCGGTCAGCAGCATGCCCACGAGACTCGGAATCTCGGCCAAGTTGGACCGATAGGCCATGATAATGTAGCGCATCCGCGGCGGCCTGCTGCCAACAGCGAAGCACTCCAGCATCGTGTCCCAATTGGCCTGGAAGATGCGGTGGCGCGCCCCCTTGCGCATCCGCTCATACAGGGCGGCGTCCAGGCTTTCCAGCGATACGTTGATATGGTGCATGCCGGACTCCGCCAATGCCGCGAAGTAGTCGCGCGGCATCGGTTTGGCCAGATTGGTAGTGTAGAACAATTTGTCGCGATACTCGTCCGGCACCATGCTGATGAAGTCCAGCAAGCGAGGGTGCAGGGTTGGCTCATGCCCGCAGGACAGCCAAAAATTGCCAGGGGACACGTAGGGGATCAGCCTCAGTGCCGAGCGGAAAGTCTCCTCTGACATCATGTTGGTACGATGCACGACTGTGTGGTCCACCAAGCAGAACGGGCAGCGCAAATTGCAGTTGTCCACCAAGTCCATTGCGACGTGGCTGATCAGCGGGGTCTCGCTGGCCAGCGCTGGCGCAACCTGCTGTTCCCCTTCGTTCAGTTGCACAGGTGCGCGTCGGACGGCGTGCACGGCAGGAAAATCCTGTGAGGTGACACCAGCGGCCGGGGTGGACGGCACCGGGAAGACACTGTCGTCCAGCGTTGTGCGCAGCTCCGGCGCCAGTTCGAGCCGCCACGCCGAGCCTGCCGGCCGGACGAACAGCGCGTCCCGCTCGGTCAGCGAAAGCGCTGCGGCAAAGCGGATGTGGAAAGCATAATCGCCTTTGCCCACCCCGACGGCGCGCAAAACCGGGCTGAACCGGTCAGCCACGCCGCGGTGCAGGATGCGCTCCCGCTCCGTGCCGGGCAGCACCACCTCGAACACCAGACGTGCCGTGGGAGCGGCCAAGTCGCGTACCCAACCTGCGACATGGTCAACGCTACGCTCGTCGATATAGCCCTGATAGTGCGGCCCCGGCATACGAGGAGCCCCCAGCTTGCGCCATGCGACGGCGCGCAACCACCTGGCGGCAGATCCTATGTCTCCCCTAAGCTGTCGCCAAGCTTGCCGAGGATACACTGTCAGGCTGGTCCGGCGAACCTGCTTCGGCAGGGATGAAGCGGCGATAGGTCCCCCCCCGGCGTTGGGTATCGCGTCGAGGATCTGATCGGTCATAGAGTTCGGTGCTCCGGTAAGTGCGCGACGCATCATGGTGGCCCGACAAGCCCGAAAAGAAAAACGCCTCCGTCGCAGTGCGGCGGAGGCGTTGCGGCGACGCCTGGGTCTACGATCAGGTAAAGTTCGAACCAGTGACCTTGGTGTTGATGAAATCGATCGTGCTGCCGTCGCTGAGTGTGACCTGCGAGCCGCTAACACCGAAATTGCTAATGTTGCCGATGGTGATGGAGCCAACACCCTCATATTGGGCGCTGAGCGTGAGCGAGAAGGCGTCTGAACCGGGGAGGAAGTCTTTGATGGTGTCGAGGCCGCCAGCATAGGCCTGGAAGTAAGTGTTGTCCCCGGTATAGCCAGTCGCGACGGCGCTGCCGGAACCGAAGCCGATGAAGGTGTTACCGCCTCCCGAGCCGAAGATCGTGTTCGTGCCGGCGCCACCGATGAGGGTGTCACCGGTGACACTGTCCCAGGCAGCGAGGGTGTCATTGTTGCCGGCGCCGGCAACGGAGCTGGCAACAACGAGGTCGTTGTTTGCAAAAGATCCCAGAAGGTTGTTGTTGCCGCCGCCGACGATGGTGGTGGCACCGCTGACCGTGCTGGACACAATGATGTTGTTGCCGCCGCTGCCGCCCTGGAAGTAGCCGTTTTCCTGGTTGCCGCCGTTGCCGCCGCCGAACACGGTATCCGAGCCGGTGCCCCCGTACAATGTGGCCTGGCCGTTATTCGTTAAACCGGCGGACAGTTCGATGTTGCCCGCGCCAGGGGCAATGAAGACGACGTCATCGTTTTGGATAAGGAGGTTGGACCCCGCGAGGGCACTGATGGTGACCGGAACCGTGGACGACCCGCCGATGCCGAGCACTTCGTCGGTGCCTGATTGCGCCACGAAGACATTGTGTCCGCCGGCGGCAACGGAGCCGGTATCGAGGTGGACCCAAGCGTTGGTGTAAAGGTTTACGGTGGTAAAGCCCTGGTTGCCCTCGATATAGGCACCACCCTTGCCGGTGTTCGAGGGGTCCGTTGCGGGAACGCTGGAGCCGCCGACATTGACCACGGCACTCGAAACCGACGTATTTTCGCTGACGTAATTAGCGGCGCCGCCAAGGAAGATAGAGGAGGGCACGGACGACGTGTCGTCATTAACGAAGACGACCGCAGTACCGCTGCCACCCTCAACGGTCATTGGGGAGGTGCCGCTGATCGCCGCGACGGTGTCATTGGTGCCAGTGGCAACCAACAGCGTGGTGGTGTTTGGCAGTTGATCGAAAGTACTGAGCCCGGGAACGGTGACAATTAGCCCCTGGGTAGTGGACGAAATGGTAGCGTTGGTACTAGTGGTTGTCGGGACGTACGTCACACTGACGACGGATTCGGCTGAAGCGAGAGCCTGTTGCGCCAAGTCAAAGTTTTGGGTCGCGTTGAACGGGATGGATACTGTAACGCCGCCGATGTTCCCGTTTACCGTTGTTCCTGACATTACGCCCTGTACCTCCAGCCCGTGATCGATTGCAACAAATTAGGAACGAGTTGAAGGATCGACGGCAAAAGCCCTGCCGAAGCGATCCTCCCGGGCACTGACGTGGCCAAAGTTCGCGGCAATCAACGATAACGCGGCACCAGCGCGGGACGGGGCCAACGACCTACCAGTTTCGAGCGCAACAGTCATTGCAACCGTCATGAAAGAGTCACCCCTCAGGCACGACATTGGTCTGCGTTAATCACTTCATAAGGTATGGCCGAAGGTGAGGGCAAGCGTTAACGCGTCTCCGAGCGTGACAAAAATCGACATGACAGGGTGCTCTGGTTGTGGAGGGGGACGTTCGCTCGCGCCGAAGTGGCTGTCGGAACGGGATAAAGGCGGTAGCGACGTGCGCTTAGCGTCAGGGTGCCTAAAATTCGCGCAATTATGTCGCAATTTTGGGACAAAATGGAGCAGAGAACGAGCGCCGAACGGGCTGTTCGCGTTCCGGGCGTTACTTCAATGAATTGTTATCGAGATGCGCGGGACCCGTCGGATCGGGGTTGTCGGTAAGTCGGGCGAGGCGGACAGCGGTGCGAACCAGCAGGGCACGATCTTCAAGTGTGCAGTCCCGGTAGGCACGCAGCAGCGCCATCTCGTCGCCACGCAACGGCAGGGGGGCGGCCCCAGCTTCCTGCTCGCCGCTGAGCAGGTAAGCGGCGCTGGTACCAAGTGCCCGAGCGATTCGCGCCAAGTTGCCGCCGACCTGACCTGCACGGCCGGTTTCCCACTGGGCAACGGCACTGCGTGTGACCCCGACAGCGCGTGCCAACTGGTCCTGGGTGAGGCCCTGGGCGAGGCGGGCGGTGCGGATGCGGGAGGCGAGTTCGGTAGCATGGGCGTCGACCATGCCCATTATATAGGTGAACATATCTAACGCGTCAACGTGAACAATGTTGACATGGGACGGTTAGCAGGACTAACTTGACGCTGTCAAAGCGTGAGGACTCCCATGGCGACAAGCAACGAAACCTGGTCGGAACCCCGTGATTTTCGACTGCGGCTGATGCGTCTGGAAGGCGTGGCGTGGGAGGAGATCGCGGAAGCATTGGCGGTCGCTCCGGGCGCGGCAATCGCGCGCGCGGAGCGGATCGGGGCGCGCCGGCCGCCGATCGGCATGGCCGAGTTCGAGGATCCGGCACGCGAGCCGCTGGCAGCTGGCCATCCGCAGGCCTGGCGTGTGCTCACAGAGGGAACTTGGCTGGCCGGAACCCGTTATCCGGAGCTGGCGAGCGTGGAAGGCGTGGCGTGATGTCGGCAAGATCGAGCGCCGGTGGCAGAAGTGACAAGCCTTGTGCGGGCCGCTTCCGTGAGGAGCAGCGCAGAAGCGAGACAACTCGTTCCGGTAACGAGTTCTACGACGCGCAGTTGGTAATGGCACGACTGGAGGAGGCTGGGCGGGCGTTACTGGCATTGCCCCCGAGTGGGTACTCGACAGGCCTGCGAATGAACGTGGCTACGCTGGTCCGCTATATGATTGAAGCGGGGAGCGGCGAGCAGGAGCACCGACGGATACATCCGCCGGTGCCGTCTGCGGCGAGGATCACGCGCATGGACGAGGCATTGGGATGGATTCCGCTTATTCCGCGTGATCGCAGCGTGCTGCGGCGGATCGTCGGTGCACGGGCATTGATCAACCCGTTGACTGACCGGCACCTGTATCCGTGGCGGCGGCTGGGGACGATGCTCGGCGCCGACCACAAGGCGGTTCAGCGCTGGCACGCTCAAGGCGTTGATATAATCGTCAGCGCACTGAACGCTATGGCCTGACACGATGAGCGTCCGGACGGCGCACGGACGCCCGGCAGCAGGCCGGGTGCCGTCGCCTGGATCGCGGGCAGCCCAGGCGTTGTCTCTACGGCAATAGGGAGTCGCCAATGCGGGGCAGACGGAACGCGGTGCTGCAGCGCGGGGTTACATAAGTACCGCTGGCGGCATTGCCCTCGATACGGCCGGTGACAGTGAGAGTGAAGGCCTCGGTGCCGGCGCGGCCCTGCCGGTCGCGTCCGGGCGGATTGGTGACGAGGGAGCCGGCGAAGCTGCCATCGGGCGCCACGCTACCCATAACGACCAGGGCGCCATCGGATGGGGCGAAGCTGAAGCGGTTGGCGGCTTGCACGAGCGTCGCCTGTACGCTCGGGCCGATCGTACAACCTGGCAGATTGCCAACGTAGCGGGATTGATGGGCAAACGGCACACCACAGCTGGTGCCGGTGAGGCAGCCGATCAAAACCACGGTGGCGCGGCTGGTCAGAGCGGGGTGAGCGTGACCATGGCCACGCCTCGTTCGAGGATGCCGAGTTCTCGGGCAGCTGCGCGAGAGAGGTCAATGATGCGCCGCCGCGTGCCCGGCCGGTCGTTGATGGTGACCACAACGTTACGTCCGCTGCCCACCAGGGTCACGCGAACTCGGGTACCAATCGGCAGGCTGGCATGGGCGGCGGTGAGGGCGTCCTGGTCATAGACGCCACCGCTGCTGGTGCGATTGCCATGCCAGCGATGGCCGCCGTACCACGAGGCGAGGCCGCTTTGCTGCCTTTCCGTCGTCGCAGCGTTGTCGTCGAGAAGGACGGCGGTGCGCGTGGACGCGACACGCGTTGCGGCGTGGCCGGCCATCGGGTGAAGGGCAGGTGGGCGGCGCACGCGCTGGACCAGGGCAGCGTTATGGCGGCCTTGGCGGGCCTGATTGGTCTTGCGGTGCTCGGCGGGGGTCGGTGCCCTTGGGCCTGAGGTGTCCTGGGCCTGGGCCGGCAGCGCGAGCGCGGGGCCCATCAGCAGAACCGATACGACGACACCCGAAAGGGCGTTTTTTGCTCGGTCGATCATCAAACGTATTCCCGTTCCAGTGCCGCGGCCCGGTGTTGGGGACACGGCCACGAAGGAGCTGCCTTACCCGAAACCAGGGAGGCAGCAATGATGCGGATCAAACGGCGCGCATTGAGCATACGAAACATGGAATGATCAACCCCGGAATTGCGGCTGAATTGCGGCTCGCGCGGCGGGATGCTGGTGGGGAGCAGATCGTGACTGGGGCAGGCCCGTGGGTGTCCTGAAAGAATTGTTGGATTTTGCTGTAAGGACAATGGGTTCGAGGCTGTCGCGCGCGGGCCGAGAAGGAGCAAGGAAAAAATTCTCGGTTTGAGGAAATTACTCCTTGCCCAAATATCCCATTCCGGCGTATAACTTTCCCCATGATCGACGGCGTGCGGGGACGGAAGTCCAGCACGCCGTTTTCCGTTTCAACCGACATAGAGGCACGGGCCCGGGCACATGGCAGGGCCGTTGCTACGATTGTCAGAGTGGGCGAAAACGGCACTCGCGCCGCTCGCGCCAGCGGCGCATCATTTGCACCTGCTGGCCAAGCTAGAGCAACTGGAGGCTGGAGAGACCGACCGGCTGATGGTCTTGATGCCGCCTGGCAGTGCCAAATCGACATATGTATCGGTGCTGTTCCCGGCATGGTGGCTGAATCGCCAGCGTGGCAGCGCGGTAATCACGGCATGCCACACCGCCGATTTGGCCGAGCATTTTGGTCGGCAGGTGCGGCGCCTGGTGGCCGACCATGCGCAAGTTCTGGGCTATGGGCTGGCCGCGGGCGATCGTGCGGCGGGGCGCTGGACGACGACTGACGGCGGCACCTATTTCGCTACGGGGGTGCGCGGGCCGCTCACAGGTCGGCGGGCCGACCTTGTGGTGATCGATGACCCGATCAAAAGCCATGCCGAAGCCGACAGCGCCGTGTACCGCGATCATACGTGGAACTGGTTCCGCAGCGACTTGGTGACTCGACTGCGGCCGGGGGCACGGATCGTGGTGGTGATGACGCGTTGGCATCCGGACGATCTGGGTGGGCGGCTGCTAGAGGCCGATGATGGTTGGACGGTGTTGCGTCTACCAGCACTGGCAGAGGCGGACGATCCACTCGGGCGGACACCGGGTGAGGCGTTGTGGCCGGAGTGGGAGGATCGCGCTGCGCTTGAGCGCAAGCGAGCGCTCGTGGGTGGCCGCGTATGGTCGGCGCTGTTCCAGCAATCACCGCGTCGCGATGACGGGTCCTTGTTCCCGATCGGGCGGATCGACGTGGTCGAAGCGGAGGCGGAGCTACCTAGCGTACGCGCCTGGGATCTGGCGGCCACGGCGGATAGTGACGGGCGCGATCCCGATTGGACCGTCGGATTGAGACTCGGACGCGAACTATCGGGCCGCTTCATGGTGCTCGACGTGGTGCGGTTGCGCGGCGGGCCCCACGAAGTAGAGGAAGCGATCGTGGCGACCGCGCATCAGGATGGACGAGCCGTGCCGATCGGTCTTCCGCAGGATCCGGGTCAGGCCGGCAAGCACCAGGTGGCGTGGCTGACAGCCCGGCTGGCTGGGCATCGAGTGGTCGCTTCACCTGAGACGGGGGCCAAGCTGACGCGTGCATTGCCGGTGGCGGCACAGGCGGAAGCCGGCAATCTGCGGCTGCTGCGCGGCGGATGGAACCGGGCGTTACTAGAAGAGCTGCGCGACTTTCCACATGGGCGCAAGGACGATCAGGTTGACGCACTGTCCCGCGCCTTCTCGATGCTGACCGATGCACCACCGCCAACGCGGCGCCTGCACCTGCCGATCATGTCCCGCTGAGGTATAGAAACCGATGTTCGAGACCATCTGCGGACTGATTCCGATCGATCCGGATTATGGCGAGCGTACCCGGCGGCTGGAGATTCTGAAACGAGTACTGGAAGGCCGCCTGTACGACGTGCTGCCCTATGAGTTCCACGAGGAACGCAGCGTGGCTGGCGAGTACATCTCGTTGCGGTCCCGGCGACCTTCAGTGCGCTATCCGCTGGCGCGTATCGTGGTGGATGACAGCGTGTCTTTGGTGTTTGGTGAGGGACACTTCCCGACGCTGGATAGTGAGGATGCAACGGTTCGCGCGGCGCTGGCTGATATCGCCAAGGAGGCCGGATTCAATCGGGTGATGCTGGACGCGGCGCAGCGTGGCTCGGTGGGATCGGTGGTGATCCAACTGAAAGTACTGCGCGGGCGCGTGTTTCTACACGTCATCGACTCCGCTTATCTGACGCCGTGTTGGGATCCAGAAGAACCCGACACGCTACTGAGTGTGACCGAGGCATACAAGGTGCCAGGACGGGTACTGGCGACGCAGGGCTATGCACTGAGCGACGAGACCTCAATGTACTGGTTCATGCGGCGCTGGGACACCGAGACGGAGACTTGGTATGAGCCATGGCAGGTGGGGCAGCAATGCGTCCCCGCGGTCGATGCGGTGCGCACGGTGCGACACGGGCTGGGCTTCGTGCCGCTGGTATGGATCCGTAACCTGCCTGGCGGCGACGGCGTTGATGGCGCCTGCACCTTCCGACCAGCTATCGAAACCGCGATCGAGATCGATTACCAGCTCAGTCAAGCCGGGCGCGGGCTGAAATACAGCTCGGATCCGACGCTGCTGGTACGCGAACCGGCGGCGATGGAGGGTGACCTGATCCGCGGTGGCGGCAACGCGCTGGTGGTGTCCGAAAAGGGCGATGCCAAACTGCTAGAGATCAACGGTACTGCGGCGGCGGCAGTGATCGAGTACGTGCGCACTTTGCGCGAACTGGCGCTAGAGGGTGTGCATGGTAACCGCGCCTCGGCGGAGCGGCTATCAGCAGCACAGTCGGGGCGTGCGTTGGAACTGATGAACCAGGGATTGGTGTGGCTCGCCGACAACTTGCGGGTCAGCTATGGCACCGGGTTGTTGGAACTGGCGAGGATGGTGATCCGCGCGTCAAACCGTTACGCTCTGCGTACGTACGACGAGCAGATTCCACCGCTCGACGTATCGGCACGGGTTGGCCTGAAATGGCCACGCTGGTACACGCCGACCGCTGAAGACCGACTGCGCGATGCGCAGACACTGCGCGTGCTGGCCTCTACCGGCAGCATTTCAAAAGAAACCGCGCTCAAGTCTATTGCCGACGTCTACGACATCGAGGACGTCCCGGCGGAGATAGCGCGCATAGCAGCCGAGGGGGCTCCATGAGTGAAGACACTCCCGCCAACCTGCCAGTGGAGGACACCGAGGCACGAGCTGCGGAATTGCAGCGGCGCCTGGTGGAACTGGAAGCACAGAGCCGAGAGCGATTGATACGGGCGGAACTAAAAGCGCAAGCGATGCGCGCCGGGATGGTGGACCTCGACGGGCTGAAGCTGGTGGACGCCAGCGTGCTTACCCTCGACGCGGCGGGGGAGGTGCAGGGTGCTGCCACGCTTATGCAGTCGCTACGCCGAACCAAACCGTGGCTGTTCGCCGGCGCAAGCGCATCGAGTGCGGCAACACCGCCGCCTGCGGAGCCACCGCGGACGCGATTGGCTACCGAAATGACGACCAAAGAATGGCTTGCCGCGCGCGCTGACATGCTGCGCCGGCGCTGAAAGATTGCGACAGACGGACCGACCGGACCCCGCGGCGATGGGCGCCGGGGATCGTGCAACCACGAGAGTAGAGCATGGGCATCCAGAACTTTCCCGCCGCACTGCAGCCAATTATCCAGCAGGGATTCCTCGAACGTGAGTTCGAGGAGGCACTGCGCAGCCGCCTCGGCTACCGTGCCGTGGCCGATCGCGAGGAGTTTGCGGTGGGCATCGGCGAGACGTTGACCAAAACGCGCGCCGGGCTTAAGCCGAGCGTGACGGTGCCGGTGGTGCCGTCGACCAACACCAACCTCGACAACGGGCTGACGCCGCAGACCTTCAGTGTAGAACAGTACACCATTACGATTAACCATTACGCGGCCACCACAGATCTGAACATGGTGACCAGCCGCGTGGGCATCGCTAGCCAGTTCCTGCTGAACGCGGCGACAAATGGTGAGCAGGCTGCGCGCAGCCTGGACGAGCTGGCGCGCAACGCATTGTTCGCCGCGTATTTCGGTGGCAACACGTGGGTGCGCACCACGCTACCATCGCCCGGACCGACGGTGGCGGTGGACGACGTACGTGGCTTCCAAACCACGTTCGTCAACGGTGTGCAGACACCGGTGGGCGGGTCCGCGTCACTGACCGTGACGGTCGGGTCGGATGTCTACACCTTGGTGGGGACGAGCGTCGACGCGGTAAATGTGTCAACCACGCCGGGCGGCGTCTCGGGCACGCTGACCTTTTCCAACTCGGTGACAGTGGCGGATGCGACCGCACTCAACACCGTGACGGCGGCCACGGCGAGCGCGGTGGTGCGACCGAACGCGCGCAGCAACACCACCGCGCTGCAGACCAGTGATACGCTGACCATGGCGTCGCTGCTGAATGCGGTGGCACTGCTACGGTTGAACGCGGTGCCGGAGATCGATGGCGTGTTCAACTGCTATGTCGATCCCGTCTCAGCGAGGCAACTGTTCGCGGATAATGACTTCCGGCAACTGTTCATCGGCGCTACCTCGGCTAACCAGGTGTTTCGCAAGGGGATGATCAACGACTTCCTGGGGCTGCGCTTCATTCCGACGACCGAAGCCTATGTGCAGGCGCATCCGACTCTCGCCGGCGCGGTGGTGCGGCGCCCGATCGTGTGCGGCAGGGGAGCGTTGATCGAAGGCGACTATGCCGGGCTGGCGGCGGCCGACGTGGCGCCAAAGGACAGCATCATCTCGGTAGTGGATGGGGTGGCGATGGTGACGCGCGAGCCGATCGACCGGCTGCAGCAGATCATCGCGCAGTCCTGGTACTGGATCGGCGGGTTCTGCACTCCGTCGGACACCACGACATCGCCGACCACGGTACCCACCGCAACCAACGCCGCCTTCAAACGGGCGGTGATGATCGAGCATATCGGCTGACGGCGGGCCACGGCGGACAGCGCAGGCAGCGCCGTCCGCCGTTGACGCTGGCGTTCGGCGTTCGTGGGACGGGGGCGAGGACATGGCGTTCAGCGAGGCCGAGAAAACCGAGATCCGCCGCTTCTGCGGCTATCCCGCGCACGGTGTGGGCGGGTTGCTGCAGGGATGGCGCTATTACCAAGTGTATGGGCTGCTGGAATACCGCCTGCTGTGGTTGTCCGCATCGGAGGAGGCAGTCGTGCGGCATTACCTGCCTGCACTGTCGGGGATCGAGCGGGCGGTGACCGAAGCTGCCGAGAACCTTGATACCGATCAGGCGGGGGTGTGGACACATAACCGCGACGAGGTGCGAGACCGCACAAAACTGTTAGACGACTGGCGACGGCGGCTATGCGGTTTCATGGGCGTTCCACCCGGGCCGGCGCTGGGCAGCGGCGGTGTGGTGCTGGTGGTGTGATGCGCGAACGCACGCTGAGCGCCAAGGTGTGGCACGGCCTGGGGATGGCAGCGCGGGCCACTGGCGAGAAGACGGATGCCTATCGGCCGACCGATACAACCGATCCGCTGCGACTGACAAACCGTTACCTGCAGCTACCAGCCGCGTTCAACCGGCCGCGCATCAGGGCGGTGCGTGCAAGCGGCTACGGTGAAGCGTTATGGGAGGGTGTGTTCGACGCTACCTATACGCAACCCGGCGATTACCTGGTGCGCGCGGATGGCGCGATTTGGTTCGTGGCGGCACAACTGCCGATGCAGGCGCCATTGTGCATGCAAACGCTCCGGAAATTGAGTTTCCAGCGCCCGTCCGGGCCGGTGAGCGCGGGGGCAAATTCCTATGGCGGCGTGACGTCCAGCACAGCGTCCAGCGTGCTGACCGGCTGGCCGGCCGCGATGGCGACGCAAGACGCAAAGGGGCAGATTGAACTGGCAACCACAACGACGCTGCCACAGGCCGTGTGGTCGGTGCTGCTGCCGCCGCTTGACTGGCTCGCGCTGGCGCCTGGCGACACGATGACCGACGACCTGGGCCGCAGCGGCGTGGTCGACAGCGCCGAATGCACCGAGCTGGGCTGGCGGCTGATCGTGCGGCAGTCGGCGTCCTGAGGTAGGCCCAACTGGAGCGCATTACCGTGCCGCTTCCGATCGCACATGCCTGTTGAACAGGTTGCCCTCCGCTCTGCCGGCCCACCACAGAAACAACGGGGCGACAAGTGGCATGGCCGTCGAAAATTCCAGCGAAGGAGAACAACGATGCCTGAGTACGCACTCTGGCTCGACAGCACTACGGTACCACCGACGGCGACGGTCGCGCAAATCCCCAACCCGCTACCCCGCAGCAACAGCCCGATCGGCGCCTATCGCTCGACGCAGCCGACACCGAACGCCCGATGTGTCGGCTACCTCGAAACGACCACCGATGGGACCAACCTGCCGTTGCT
>PLTJ01000043.1 GCA_003164455.1 Acetobacteraceae bacterium | reverse complement strand
CAGGTTCACCCCGGCGGCCACCGCCAGATTGACCAGCAGACGGTCGTTCTGGCCGGCCGGTTCGTGCAGCAGCGACAGGAACAGATTCGCCTCGAACGGGTTGCAGGCGGCCTGCATCATCGTCAGGCCGTACAGGCTGGTCACTTGCGTCTTCGCGTCCATCTGCGAGGCGCCGGATGCGTCCTTCATGTTCTGGCGCGGGAACACCGCCCCGATCTGGCGGTTCAGCGCGGCGATCTGCTCGTTGTAGGGCGTCGTCGCCTCGACCACCTTCAGGTCGAGTTCGGGCGGCAGTTCCAGCCCCTGGTTCGCCCCGAACCACGGCTTCAGCGACAGGTTGCCTTCGGGCGCGAAGTCGGGGCGGGCCCCGTTCTCGCGCATGATGGCGGTGAGCGCCGGGGCGATGTGGGCGATGTTGGTCACCACCGCGCCGCGCGCGGAGAAGATCGGGTTCTCCGGTGTATAGATGCCGGAAACGCCGAATTTGTCCTGGAACCAGCGTTCCTTGGTGGCGGCGTCGTCGCCGCCGCCGGCCATGGCGCCGGCATGGCCGACCGCACGGGTCAGCTTGGTCTTCCAGCGCCCGACCACGCAGGCCACGACGGGCTTGGTGAACTCCGCATCGAGTTCGTAGGTGCCCCCCGGTTCCACATACAGCACCGCCGCGCGGCTGCGCGCGTCGTTGGCCAAGGCGAAGGCGAACTCCGGCGCGGCGTAGTGGATATAAACGTCCTTGCCGCTGGAGATCAGCGTCGTGGTGCCCCAGCCCGCCATGCGCAGATAGGTCGCCATGGTGGTGGTGAAGTTGCCGGAGTTGGAGAAGATGGCGATCGAGCCGCGCCGCAGCGCCTCGCCCGGCGCGTCGCCGCCCAGCGCGCCGCCGATGCGCACCTGATTCCACGAATCCGCCACGCCCAGGCTGTTGCCGCCGAAAATGTCGATGCCGTTCTGCTGGCCCATGGCGCGGATTTCGCGGGCGTCGTGCACCGACAGCTTCTCGGTGACGATGAAGATCTTGCGCAGTTCCGGATTGACGCGGATCAACTCGGCGACGCCGTCGCGCGCGCCAGCCGGCGGCAGATAGACGACGCCGCAGTTGAAGTGGTGGCCGGCCTCCATCCCCTCGCGGACGTTGTCGAACACCGGAATGTCGCCGATCGGGGTTTCCAGCACCTGACCGCCGCGGCCCGGCGAGGTGCCGAACACCACATTGCCGCCCGACCAGGCGTGGCCGACCGGGGTCACGTCGCTCGACTCGCCGCCGAGGATGTTCAGCACGCATACCCGGTCCTCGCGCGTGGCGATGCGGTCGAGCGAGCTGATGCCGACGAAGTATTTGAAATTGCCGACGCCCTGCTTGTCCATGGCGATGCTCCTAGGCCGCGGCCAGCGAGGCGGCGATGTTGAGCGATTGGGCGACCTGTTCGCGGCCGCCCGCCCTCATCCATTGGTCGGCCTGGCGGGCGTAGGCGACCACCTCGCTCATGTCCGAATCGAAACCGAAGATGCGGTAGGGCAGGCCGAGCGCATCGGCGGTGTCGCGCAGCACGCCCAGGCCGCGCACCAGGTTCGGCCCGCCGCGGCCGACCACCAGATAGAGCGGCGACGGCCCGTGCTTGCTGAAATGCTCGCGCAAGGCATCGGCCATGGCGCGGAAGGTCTCGAAGATGTCGGTGTTGTTGGCCTTGCCGCCGATGATGAACAGCACGTTGCTCTGCGCCAGCCAGTGCTTGAAGCAGATGCGTGCCACCGCCTTCATCTTTTCATAGGGCGGGTTGCCGCCGAAATCCGACGAGATGATCGCGTTGTCGCCCAGCATTTCGGTGACCATCGAGTTGGCGCCGCCGCCGAAGGTGGGCGCCAGGATGGTGCCGGCGGCGTTGATGACATAGACGTCGCTCTGGCCCTGGTAGGTGCGCAGTTCGTTGATCTCGGTCTCGAATTCCGAATAGTCGACGGCGAACAGGTGGGCGGGCAGGCCCAGGCGCTGCCAGCGCGGGTCGTCACGGTCGAAGCCGCATTTGAAGTCGCAGGCGATCGGGGTCAGCCGGCCCCGGCGGTCCGGGCTCATCCGGATCGGGTTCAGCTCCAGCGTGGTCATGCCGAAATTGTGGAACAGCTCCCACAGCTTTGGCAGTTGCTGCACCAGCGGCGAGACGATGGCGTGCGGCGCGTTCAGCTCGCTCAGCGCGTTCGCCACCACGAAGGACTTCAGTCCGGTCAGCGGGTCGAACGGCACCTGGCGCACTTCGCTGCGATCCAGTTCCTCGATGGCGATGCCGCCGCGATGGGTCAGCGTCATGGTCGGGGCGCGGAAGTGGGTACTGTCGGTGATCGAGAAATACACTTCGTGTTCGGCCGGCACGGCGCCCTCGAAGGTCACGCCATTTGCCTTGGCGGTGACGTTGCCGACGCGGTGCTCGACGAAATACAGCCGCTCCTTCTCGCGCAGCGCGCCTTTGACGTCGGTGGCGCGGCCGAGCAGGCCGGATTTGCCTTTCTTGCCGATGCCGCCCTTGAACACCGGCTTGATGAACACCGAGCCGTGGCGGTCGATCAGTCCCTTGATCTCCTCCTCGGTGGCGGCGGGGCCGAGCACCTCGGCGGTGGGGAAGCCGACGAACTGCAGCACCTTGGCGCCGTGCAGCATGCCTGTGACTTGCATTTTATCTCCGTGGCGGGATCGGGAGGGCGGTTGGCCCCGGGCATGATAAAGGAAAACGCCCCGTTGCGGACGTACCGGCGTCTGCAGGGCATTACCGGGCGCTAATGTGGCACCAACGGGTCTGCGGGCCATACTCTTCCGCGAAATCCGCCGGGATGGCTGCCATGCACGCGTCGGTTCACCGGCTGAGGCGCCACACGCTCAGCCCAGCGGTGCCGTGGGCCCGTTCGGCCAGCAGGGTGCCGGGGAGGTCGATGGCCTCGTCGCGCGCGGTCTCGGCCACCACCATCGCGTGCGGGGCGATCCAGCCCGCCCGGTCCAGCGCCGCCAGCGCCGCCGGAACCAGCGCTTGCCGGTACGGCGGATCGAGGAAGACGAGCGAACTGGGCCGACCGGGCGGTGGCACGGTGGCGTCGGCGGCCAGCACGGTGGCACGCTCGCCGGCGCGGCAGCGCTCGACATTGGCCCGCAGCACGGCCAGTGCGGTGCGGTCGCGTTCCAGAAAGGTGGCGTGCGCGGCGCCGCGCGACAGCGCCTCCAGCCCCAGGGCTCCGGTGCCGGCGAAGGCGTCCAGCACCTGGGCGTCCTCCAGCAGGTCGCGGCCTCCCCAGGGGGCATGCAGCAGCATGTCGAACAGCGCCTGGCGCACGCGCTCGGCGGTCGGCCGCGTCGCCGCGCCGGTCGGGGCGGCCAACGACAGCCCGCGCCAGGCGCCGGCGACGATCCTCACCGCTCGGCCTTCTCCGCCGGCAATTGCTCGCGCAGCACCTTGCCGGTCACTTCCTCCACCGCGCCGCGCGCCAACTGGCCCAACTGGAACGGCCCGTAGCTCACCCGGATCAGCCGCGACACGTGCAGCCCCAGATGCGCCATCACCCGGCGCACCTCGCGGTTGCGGCCCTCGCGCAACCCGACGGTCAGCCAGCAGTTGTCGCCCTTGCGGCTGTCCAGCCCCGCCTCGATCGGGCCATAGCGCACCCCGTCCACGCTCACCCCGCGGGCGAGCGCGGCCAGCGCCTTCGCATCGACCGCGCCGAACACCCGCACCCGGTAGCGCCGGATCCAGCCGGTGGCGGGCAATTCCAGCCGCCGCGCCAGCGCCCCGTCGTTGGTCAGCAGCAGCAGCCCCTCGCTGTTGAGGTCGAGTCGGCCGATGCTGACCACCCGCGGCAGGTGCGCCGGCAGTTTCTCGAACACGGTGGGCCGCCCCTCGGGGTCGCGATGGGTGGTCATCAGCCCGTCCGGCTTGTGGTAGCGCCACAGCCGGGTGCGCTCCGGCGCATCCACCGGCTTGCCGTCGACGACGATCAGGTCGTCCTTGGTGACGAAGGTGGCGGGGTGGGTGACCACCGCGTTGTTCAATTTCACCCGCCCCTCGGCCACCATCCGCTCGGCGTCGCGCCGGCTGGCGACGCCGGCCCGCGACAGAAATTTGGCAATGCGTTCGCCTGGGGCAGACTCGCTCATGGCGCGGCGGCCGCGACCAGGGCGGCGAAAATGCGGGCGTCGCCGGGGTCGATATCGAACTCCGGGTGCCACTGCACGCCCAGGCAGAACGGGTAACGCTCGTCCTCGATGCCCTCGATCACCCCGTCGGGCGCCGTGGCGTTGACCAGGGCGAACGGACCGGGGTCGCGCACCGCCTGATGGTGCGACGAATTCACCCGCATGCGCGTGGCCCCGACGATGCGGTGCAGCAGCGTGCCGGCGATCACCTCCACCGCGTGCCCGGCCTCGTGGCGCGGGTTCGCCTGCTCGTGCGCCAGCGCGGCCGGGAGGGCGAGCGGAATGTGCTGGATCAGCGAGCCGCCCAGCGCCACCGCCAGCAACTGCTCGCCGCCGCAGATGCCCAGCACCGGCATGTCGCGGGCCAGCGCGCCGCGCACCAGGGCCAGCTCGGTCGCGGTGCGGACCTCCTTCAGGGACACGCTGGCGTGCCGGGCGGCATCGCCGTACAGCGCCGGATCGACGTCGAAGGCGCCGCCGGTGACCACCAGCGCCTCGATCCGGTCCAGCAGGTCCTCGGCCAGCGCGGGCAGGTGGGGCAGCGCGACGGGCAAGCCACCGGCGCCGGCGATCGCCTCGGCGTAGTTGGCGCGCAGCGCGTACCAGGGGAATTTCGAGTAGCCGCCGGGCTTTTCGGCGTCCAGGGTGACGCCGATGACGGGTTTTTTCTTCATGTCCTCTTGCTAGCCCCGCGGGGCCGATGGGAGCAAGAACGCCGCATGACTCCGATGGAGATCGCCCTTTGCGAAGCCCGGCTGGCCGCCGCCCGCGGCGAGGTGCCGGTGGGCGCGGTGGTGCTCGGCCCCGACGGCGCGGTGCTGGCGCGCGCCGCCAACCGCTGCGAGGAACTCTCGGACCCGACGGCGCATGCCGAGCTGCTGGCGCTGCGCGAAGCCGCGGCGCTGCGCGGCGACCCGCGCCTGCCCGATTGCGACCTCGTCGTGACCCTGGAACCCTGCCCGATGTGCGCCGCCGCGATGGCCTTCTTCCGTATTCGCCGCCTGGTGTTCGGCGCCTATGACCCCAAGGGCGGTGGCGTCGAGCACGGGGCACGCATCTTCGACGCGCCGGGCTGCCTGCACCGGCCCGAGATCGTGGGCGGAGTGTGCGAACAGGAAGCGGCGGCGCTGCTGCGGGAGTTCTTTCAGGCACGGCGTTAAGGCAAGGGAAGCGGTTCTTTTTTGAAAAAAAGAACCAAAAAACTTTTATTCGTTTACTGCTTCGATCACCGCGCGGTAGTGCGAGTCAGGGGTGGCGATCGGGATCACGCAGCCCGGGGCGATCATCAGACGACGGCCACCGGTCTGGGCGATGGCGTCACGCACTTCGGCCTTGATCGCCTCGATCGGGCCTTGCGGCAGGGTCACGTCCTCGTTCAACCCACCCACCAGCAGACCACCGAAGCGGCTGGTCGCTCCGGCCAGGGTGAGTTCGCCTTTCCGGTCGTGCCAGTTCGCCATGTTGGCCGGATAGGCCAGCATCTGATCGAACATCACGTCGTTGCCGTGCAGGTGCAGCATGGTGAAACGCGACTCATCGCCGAGCCCATCGAGGACACGGCGATCGTAGGCGACGCCGAAGCGCAGATGCTCCGCCTCGCTCAGCATCCGGTAACTGGCACACTGGGTCGAGAAGAACACCCCATGGGCGCCGGCCCGCAGGCAGGCCCGGGCGAAGGCGAGCGTGGTGTCGGCGATGATGGCCAGCCCCGCCTCGAAAAGATCGGGATGGCGCCTGAGATCGGCGAAAACGCGGTCGCCGGCCAGCTTGTACGCCGTGGTCAGGGGGCCGAACAGGGTCTGCAAAATCGGCACCTCGCCCTTGAGCGCCTCGGCGGCGAGCGACAGCGCCTTGACCTCCTGGCCCAGCCGTCCCTCCGCCGGCGACAGCCCGGCCAGGCGCGGCCACTCCTCGGCACTGGTCAGGCCGGGCTGGATCACCGTCCTGGTGCCGATCGGTGAGGCCAGATAGGCGGTCTTTGCCCCCCAGTCCTCGATGCCGTAGGTGCCGGACGGCATGAATTTCACCAGGTCGAAGTCATAGGTCCGCTGCCAGCGCAGGGTGGCCTCGGCGAGCTTGGCCGGATCGAGGTCGATTTCCGGAAAGTGATGCCACAGGCTGACCGGCACGTGATCGACCGCCTCGCCGGCGATGGCCGCCGTCACGCGTTCCCAATGGTTCATCTTCGCTGCCGGCATCGCACTCACCTTCCGTCGTGTGGGGCCGTTCTACACCCGAACGGCGTCTTCTTCTCCCCCTGCCTCAAGGGGAGGGGGAGCTTCCGTCTGGAGCGTGATCGCCCGAATCGGAATCGGCCGAGGGCGTGAATCACGCGATCAAACAAAGAGCTAGAGCGGGATGACTTCGCCTACCAGAAGTCATCCCGCTCTAGTCAGCCATCGCCAGATCGAGCGCGGCATCGGCGTGCAGAACGGTCGAATCGAAGACCGGCAGGTCGGTGTCTTTCTGGCTGATCAACAGGCCGATCTCAGTACAGCCGAGGATGACGCAGTCGGCACCCGCCTTTCGGCCGGTCTCCATGACCGCCTGGAAAGCCGCCCGCGCGGAATCGCGAACGATGCCGCGGCAGAGTTCGTCGAAGATCACCGAATGGACCAGGCGGCGGTCATCGGCCGACGCCGGCACCAGCGCCGACAGGCCATGCCGCTTGCGCATGCGGCCGAGATAGAAATCCTGTTCCATCGTGTATTGGGTGGCCAGCAGCAGCGGCCGCTTGAACCCGCCGGCCTTGACCGCGACCGAAACGGCATCGGCGATGTGCAGCAGTGGTACCGAAATGGCGGCCTCGACCGCGTCGGCCAGCTTGTGCATCGTGTTGGTGCAGATCAGCACCATGTCGGCGCCGCCGCGCTCCAGCGAGCGGGCCAGCCCGATCATCTCGTCGGCCGCTTCGTCCCATGCCCCGCGCTTCTGGATGGCGACGATGCGGGCGAAATCAACGGATCGGAGCAGGATTTCAGCCGAACTGAGGCCGCCGTAGCGCCGCCGCGCCTCCTCGTTCAGGCGCGTGTAATACGTCGTCGTGCTTTCCCAACTCATGCCGCCGATCAAGCCGATCGTTTTCATCTTCCAACTTCCAGTTCAGCCCCCCACGTCCAGAAGGATAAAGCGGCAGGTGAGGTAATTGGCGTCTGATTTTTGCCCACTCCGGGTCTGGCCGGCAAAAAAATTGCGCCGGCCAGCCCGTTGTTGGTCGTGAATTCTGGTCTATCCGATAGCGTCGTCGGCCTTCGCGGGCATGAACATCGCGCCGATCAGACCGAGCGCGATGCCGAACATGACGTAATAGACCGGGGCGATCGGCGAGCCCGTGATCTTGAAGATCCAGGTCAGGAAGAACTGGGCGAAGCCGCCGAAAATCAGCACCGAGACGTTGTTGGCGACCGACAGGCCGGTGGAGCGGATGCGCGCCGGGAACAACTCCGACATGGTCGTGCAATAGACCCCGAGGAACAACCCGCTGACCACGCTGATCGCCAGTTCCACGATGACCAGCTTGGTTATCGTCGGGTCCGCCGCCAGCCAAGAGAAGGACGGGTACATCAGGATGAAGTAAAGGGCAAGAAACCAGACCAGCATCTGCTTTCTGGCGGACGCGAAACGATCGCACAGCAGGCCGCCGGCGGGAATCGTCAGCAGCATCAGGCAGGCCGCCGCCAACTCGGCCATGAATGAGCCGTTGACCGGCAGGTGGAGGACTGTCTTGGCGTAGGTCACGGTGTAGCCATAGATGGCATAGAACGACACCGCGCTGGCGGCGATCATGCCGATGCTGACCAGAAGCTGCCTGGTGTGGCCGACCAGTCCCATGCCGATGCTCTCGCCGGGGGTGGTCGCGCGCGCCTTCTGCATGGTGACGAACGCCTGGGTTTCCTGCAGGTAGCGGCGGATGTACCAGGTCACCGGAACGATCACCAAGCCGAAGGCGAAGGGAATCCGCCACAGGCCGGCGGCCAGTTCGGCCTGTGTGTAGATCTGCGTCAGGACGACGCCGAACGCGGTGCCGATCACCAGGGAGGCAACCTGGCCGGTCATCTGCCAGGAACCGTAGATGCCGCTCTTTCGTGGCGGCGCCATTTCGATCAGGAACGCCGTCGAGGTGCCGAACTGACCGCCCAGCGAGAAGCCTTGCAGCAGCCGCGAGAGGACGATGATGGCCGGAGCGAACAGGCCGACCTGTTCGTAGCTCGGGGCGAAGGTCATGATCAGGGTGGCCAGCGCCATCAGCGCCATGCCCAGCACCATGCCGGCCCGGCGGCCATATTTGTCGCCGATCACGCCCAGCACGATGCCGCCCACCGGGCGCATGAAAAATCCGACGCCGAACACCGCGGTGGTCGCCAGCACGGCATTGATCTGGGTCGCCGGATTTGCCGGATCGACGGGGAAGAAAACCGAACTGATGATCGGCGTCATGTAGGCGTAGATGGAGAAGTCATACCATTCGAAGGCATTGCCGCCGACGGCAGCGGCAATGCGCATCATGGGGCTTGCTTGACTACTCACCGGGGTTCTCCTGCGTCAGTGGTTGGGTATGGGCGATCAGGCACGCGACAGTCCTCAGAAAGTCCATATCGACGGCGTGACGGCTGACACATCCGGCGGGCGGACGTGCTTATCATACTTCAATATTGATCGGTCTTTCAGGGTGGACAAACAGCCACAATACAGCCCCCAGCAATCCCGTAATTCCAAGAACCATGATCCCCATGGCCCAGCTTCCGGTCAACCCGGTTATGAACGCGGTAAAAATCGGCCCCAAGGCGTTTGCCAGGTTTGCCCACATATTGGTCCACCCGGTCAGTGCTCCCGCGGAAGACCCTCCCATATTGGCACAAGAACTCCAGATGGAGACGGACACCAGTCCTAACGCCCCCAAGGACAAAGTAAGACAGACAATCAGGATGCCGGCGTCAGTGACCAGCGAGGCGGCAATCAGCAGGGAGGAAGACAATAGAAACCCGACGACGGCAAACGGAACCCGCGCCAGAAAAACCGATCCAGTACGCTGATATACCACATCCTGCAGTTTTCCGGCCACAAATACCATGATGAACAATGCTATATACGGCAATGTCGCACCATAGGCAACATTCTTGAGGGAAAATCCGCGCGAATTCAAGAGATAAGTGGGCAGCCAACTCACGAAAAAGCTCATGACCACCACGTAGCAAAAGGCCTGCACGCCGAGAATCCAGGCTCTGCCGCTTTTGGCGACGGCTTTCCAGGACACCGGCGTCTTGCGCTCTTCTTCGATGGCTTGAGGGTTATCCCGGTACACGGCATACCAAACCAGAGCCAACAAACCTCCCGCGGCCGCGAAAATATAAAATGCACTTCTCCAACCAAGAGTAGTAATGATCAAAATTGTCAAAGGCGCCCCTATAATCGGTCCTAAATACAGACCACCCAGCAGGATCGAGTTTCCTTTGCCGTATTGACTCTTCGGAAAGGTTTCAACAATGGACCGCAGGGATGCCGGCCAGTCCGGGGCTTGCCCCGCGCCGACAAGCAGCCGCAAAACCAGGAGCCCGGTAAATGAGTTCCCCAACGGCGTCAGACCGGTAAACACCGACCACCATAGCGCCGCCGCGGCCAGTGAAACCCGCACGCCCAGACGGTCCACCACCACGCCGGAAAGCCAGTTCAGCCCGGAATAGGTAAAAAACAAAGAAGTGATAATTATGCTCAATTCCATCAAGGAAAAACCGAACTCCTTTTGCACAAAAGGAGCCGCCACCGCCATAACCGTCCGGTCAAGTGATACGGCAGCGGTAAGCGGAAAAATAACGGCCGCCCAAACTATCTGCTTCCTGTTCATAACCTACTCTCCCGATCGATCAAAAGTCAGTCATTACGCTAATAGCACGGTTTGGCAAGGAATTCGCGCAGCCCTGCGATCACGACGGCATTCGCTTCATGATGCACCGCGTGGTTGGCGTTCTCGACCAGCAGCAGCTCGGCGCGCGGGATCCGTTCGGCGATCAGGCGCGACTGGCTCGGCGGGCAGATCCAGTCCCTGGCGCCACAGACGACAAGGGTAGGGACGGCGATTTCATGCAGCCTGTCGCGCACGTCATAGTGCTTGCCCGTGAACAGCGCGTTGTGTGTCCCGGCGTGCATGTGCATCGTGCGCGTCCGTTCGAGCGCGGCGTCGGGGTCGAACTTCTCGAAATAGAGCGGTTGCAGAGCCAGCCAGATCAGCCGCAGCTCGACGTCGTCGACCACCTTGTCGGAGAACATCTTTTCGACCATGCTGGGCGAGGCGCTGGTGGCCAGATGCAGGCGGTCGTGGAAAGCCTGCATGGCCTCGGCTTCATGGTGCCAACTGGGCGCCGTCCCGCGCAGCACGAGATGGGTCAGCCCCGCGGGATGGCGGAGCGCATAGGTCAGCGCGATCATGCCGCCGAACGACCCGCCGATCAGGACGACGGGCTTGCCCACCAGCGTTTGGCGGATCGCCTCGACGTCATCGGCGAGGCGATCAAAGCTGTAGGGCGGCGTCAGCGAAGACAGGCCGCAGCCGCGCTGGTCATAGGCGATGACACGATAGCGGTCGGCCAGCGCGCGATAGGCGGCGAATTCGCCGACATGGTCGCCGATGCCCCGCCCGCCATGCAGGACGATGATCGTTCCGTCCCGGTCCTCGCCAGTCTCCTCATAGCGAAAACGGGTGCCGGCCGCCTCGACGAAGGTCGCCATGGTCTACCGTCCCCCCGTTGCCGGCGCCGGGCCGCCGGCGATGGCCAACGTTGTGCCGGACCCGTCGAAACGGATCGTAAGGGGGCGCGGCGCGGGCAGGGGCGGCATCTCAGGCGTCGACCTGCAGATAGCCGCTGGGTGACCTGGTCAGGAACTCCGCCTCACCCGCGGTGATCACCACCGTGTCCGAGTGCTGCAGCCCGCCCCATTCGGGCAGCCGCAGGTTGGGCTCGAAGCTCAGCACCATGCCGGCCGCCAGAACGGTCTTCGAGCGGCCGTCGAGCGACAGATGCTCGTGCGCGCCGAGCCCGATCCCGTGGCCGATGCGCCCCGGCAGGTTGCGCAAATAGCCGCGCTTCTCATAGCCGTCACGGGCCTTGGCGAACACCTCGGCGACGGGGACGCCTGCCCTCAGCAGCGGCTTCACCTCCTCGCGAATGCCCAGAATGGCGTCGTAGGCCCGCTTCCTTTCGTCGGGCAGGGGCCCGATCGCGACGGACCGCTCATTCTCGGCGTGCATGCCGTTGGCATTGGTCCAGATCATGATCATGGCGATCTCGCCGGCGGCCGGCCGGCGCAGGGTCGGATTGTCGCAATTGATCAACACGCGTTCGCCGGTCAGGCACCAGGCCCACAGCCCATTCTGGGCGCCGCCTTCGAGCGTGCCGAAATCGCATACCTCGACGTCGGGGTAGGCGTCCAGCCAGTGCCGGTTCATGGCCGCCATGGCCGCGACGGACACATGGCGCTCGCTGCCGCCCTGGCCCAGGACATCGATTGCCGTGGCCATGCCGGTATCGGCAAGGTCGGCGGCGATGCGTGCCAGGGCGATCTCGCCGGCATCCTTGATCAGGCGCGCCGCGAAGAGGATGTCCGAGGCGTCGGCGAACCGCGCCGCGGGCACCACGCTCCGTACCTCGGCCATCCGGCGCACCGGCAGGAAATCCTCCTCGACGCCCAGCCTCCCGGCCTCGAGTCCCCGTTCGTGCAGGATGACGCCGAGCGCCTCCAGCCAGTTCGGTCCCATGGTCACCTTGGTCGACCAGGTGCCGTACAGGCGGATCTCCTTGATCCAGGTGCTGGCCCGGGCGTGGTCGTCGCGCAGCGCGTGGCAAAGCATCACCGGCGCGCCTTGGCGCGGCAGGATGGCGATCACCGGGTGGCTGTAGATGATCGGATTGAAACCGGTGAGATAGAAACTGTTCTCGGGCTTGAAGCAGATGAGCGCGTCGAGATCGTGCTCGTCCATCATCCGGCGCAGTCGCGCAACGCGCGCCGCCCCCATGTCGTTAGCACGGTCAGCCATCAGAAGCAGACCCCCCTCGCCGCGGTTCCGGGTCGAAACAATCGCACCGCCCGTCGTAACGAAGAGTCGTCAAGGCGCATGCTTTCCATTCACGGGGCTCCCCCGGTCGCCGGGCCATCGACGATTAGCCCGACGACGGTCTTGAGGAAATCCATGTCGACCGGGTGGCGGATGACGCAGCCCGGGGAAATCAGAACGCCCCGCCCGGCGGTGGCGGCGAACAGGCTGGCGAGATCGGTCTGGACGGAGGCGAGGTCGCGCCGGGTCAGGCCGTCGCGGCGCAGCCCGCCGACGATCGGCATCCGGCCGCCGGCCTGACGATAGGCGCCGACACTGGGTAAGGCCTCGCCGATATGCCAGTTCAACGCCGTCACCGGGTAGTTTTTCAGGCGGTCGAACATAATCCTGTTGCCGTGCATGTGGATGACATTGAACCACGCTTCGGATGCGGCATCCAGCACGATACGGTCGAACTTCTCGCCGAACAGCGCATAGGTGGCATCGTCGAAACGGTCCGGATCGGCATCCTGCACGGCGAAGAAAACGCCGGCGCAACCAGCCGCCAGGGCGGCGCGGGTGAAATCGGCCGTGGTCAGGGCGATCTTCTCCAGGGCCCCGAGAACCAGCTCGGGCGCCTGGCGGATGTCGCGTTCCAGGGCGGCGCCGGCCAGCTTGTGGGCGATCGTCAGGGGCGAAAACACGATGGCCAGAAGCGGCGTCGTCCGGCCGAGCGCGCCGGCCAGCCCGGCAAGGTGGCGCAGTTCCCGCCCCAGCGCCGGCGCGGTGACCGCCAGCCGCTCGATGCGCCGCCAGTCGTTCGCCTCGGCGATCGGCGTGTTGACGACTCGCGCGACCCCACCCTGGCCGATGGCTGTGTAGTCGGCGGCGACTCCCCAGTCCTCGACGCAATAAAGCCCGTTCGACATCGCCTTGACGAAATCCAGATTCAGCTCGGCGGCAAGGTGGACGGTGTGCCTGATCAGCGCCTCGGGATCGAGATCGATGCCGGGGAAATGGCTCCAGAAGGAGTATGGCGGTCGATCGATCGGGGCTGACGCCAGTGCCAGCCTGACCCGTTCCTCCCCGGAGAGAACCGGTCGCCCTGTCCTGCTCATGCTTGTTCTCTGAGAATCATGTCAAACAACTCCGATCCTGGCATGCCGTGGCGGGGCATGCTCCCTGATCCCGGATACTAAGCCGCGGACCCCGGAAAAAGACCGCAATTTTCCATCTTTTCGGGGCGAAACTGGTGAAACTTTTCTGCATATGGGGCACTCTGGGCAAACGAATCCATTTCCGCCGCCAGCCCCCCGGGTCTTCCGCCATGTTCGACAGCACCGACCGCCGCATTCTCAACATTCTCCAGCACGACGGCGAAGCGCCGGTCGCCGAGATCGCGGAACGGGTCGGCCTGTCAACCTCGCCGTGCTGGCGGCGGATCAAGCGGATGGAGGAAACCGGTCTGATCGCCAAACGTGTCGTGCTGGTGGACCGGCGTCTGGCCAATGTGCCGATGACGATTTTCGTCTCGGTTCGCGCCCCGCGCCACTCTCTCGACTGGTCGGAGGCGTTCCGTCAGGCGATCGGCGAATTTCCCGAAATCGTCGAGGCCTTTCGCCTGGCCGGCGAAACCGATTACCTGCTGCGTCTCGTCGTGCCGTCGATCGAGGTTTACGATCAGGTCTACAAGCGGCTGATCGCCATGCTGGAATTCCGCACCGTCAGTGCCTCAATCTCGATGGAGGAACTGAAGTTCACGACGGCGGTGCCGTTGGACTATCTGGACTGGTCGCCGTAGTGGACAAGACCCGACGTCTGTATGGCCTGCGGACGTCAAAATGGTGGCTGTGTCATGAGCCTATCTGCGACCGCGACCGATATTCAGATCACGCCTTTCGCCAGGGAAGACCATGGCGGCGTTCTGGACCTTATCTTGCCGATACAACGGGTAGAATTCGGAATAAAAATCACCGCTGAAGACCAGCCCGATCTTCGTATCATCCCGGAATTCTATCAAACCGGCACGGGTGGATTCTGGGTGGCAAAGTCCGGCGGTCGCGTGGTCGGGACGATCGGTTTGAGGGACATTGGCAACAAGGAAGCGGCGTTGCGAAAGATGTTTGTCGCAGCGGCTTACCGGGGTCCGTCTTTCGGAACGGCAGGGAAACTGCTGACCGCCTTACGGACCGCCGCTGTAAGCCATGGCATCCGGACAATATTTCTTGGGACAACCGACCAATTCGTCGCCGCCCATAAGTTCTACGAGAAGAACGGGTTTGTTCAGATCGACCGGCGGGAACTCCCGGAGGCCTTTCCGCTCATGGCTGTCGATACGAGGTTTTACGCACTCCGCTTATCCCGCCAGGAGGCGGCCTGAACGCGCAGCGATCCGCCCAAGCTGCCATCACGGCGCTGCGTCCGTTGCCGTCAACCCGATGTTGAGGGTCGGCATCGTTGTAGAACGCCTCGGAGGCGGTTATCGTGCCAGCGAGATGGTCGGACGAACCGGTCATTAGAAGAATATCGATTCAGCGAATGCGATGGGCCGCTGGGAGACCAGAATGAAGGACTTTCAAAAGCTGCTGCCTGGGCTGTCCATAATTTTCCTGCTGGCGTTCATCTACATGATATGCAGGGCTTTTCTGGGACATGTCATCCACCTGCCGGCGCTGCCCGGCGGGGTGTACGGTAAACTGATTCCACCGGCGATGGCCGCTTGCTGTTATCTCGCTTATGTCAGGGGATTCCGGAGCATGCTATCCCTGGTCTTCCTTTGTTGGGTTTATTGCTGGGCGGCGGAGGAGTTGAGCGTACATACCGGATTCCCGTTCGGACATTATTACTATTCCGACGCCCTGGGATACAAACTCGATGTGGTGCCCATTACAATCGGACTGAATTACCTCTGGCTATATGTTTTCCCGGCGTTTTTCGTCTCCAACCTCATCTCGCAAGGAAGTTTCCTTGAATCAGGCAACGGCCTTGGAGCCCTGCTTTTCACATCGCTGACAGCAAGTATTCTCATTTCCGGCATTGACATGGCGGTTGACCCGGTTGATGCAACCAATCTCTCGGAATGGGTCTGGACCAAGAACAGCTTTACCGGATACTATGGCATCCCTTACATGAATTACCTTGGTTATGTCATAGTAATGACTCCGGCATTTTTCATCTATGGGCTGATCGAGAGAGCATTTGGTGCAAAGCCGGTCGGGCCGGTTAATATATATATTGCATCAGTTCCGCTAATTTTCTACTTTTTGGTGTTTATCCTCTACGCGGTCCCGGCACCTGGTGGCGTTTTTCTTGTCTCCTGTTTCACCATGCTTTTCCCGCTGATTCTGGCGATCGACAAGCTTGGCAAATATTTTTCCAGGCAACAGGCCCCGATCTGACGGCGCCTGCTATCGCGCCAGCTCCATTTTTCGCGCGCAATTTTGCCAGTTCGCGGCTCGCCGCGCGATCCGCTCAGGCCGGCCCGGCTCTAGGAGCCTGTCCGGGAATGG
>PLTJ01000052.1 GCA_003164455.1 Acetobacteraceae bacterium | reverse complement strand
CGTCATCGGCCTGGCCGCGTTGCCCTTGGCGGCGCCAGCCCAGGCCAAGGACGACCTGGTCATCGGCATCGCCCAGTTCCCCTCCAGCCTGCACCCGTCCGTCGATGCCGAGGTGGTCAAGAATTACGTCCTCGACTTCGCCATCCGCCCGGTGACCGCCTTCGATGCGGACTGGAAGAACTCCTGCCTGCTGTGCACCGACCTGCCGACCGTGCAGAACGGGCTGGCCAAGTTCGAGGACCACGACGGCGTCAAGGGCATGGCGGTCACCATCAAGCTCAAGCCCGGGCTGAAATGGGGCGACGGCGTGCCGGTGACCACCAAGGACCTGGAGTTCACCTGGAAGGTCGGCCGCGATCCGGCCTCGGGCTGGTCCAACAACAACCCCTGGAACCGCGCCACGTCGATCGACATCGTCGATGACACCACCGCGATCCTGCATCTCAGCGGCGTCACGGTGTCCTACAACCAGTGGGACACGCTGCTGCCGGAACATATCGAGGCGCCGATTCTCGCCAAGGCGGCCAACGCCGGCGACTACATCAAGCAGACCGCCTTCAACCGCGCGCCGACCACGCCCGGCCTGTGGGACGGTCCGTACCGGATGACCCAGTACGACTCCGGCAACCAGGTGGTGTTCGAGCCCAACGAAAACTGGTCCGGCCCCAAGCCCGGCTTCAAGCACATCGTGCTGCGCCTGATCGACAAGACGCCGGCGCTGCTCGCCAACCTTGAGTCGGGCGACATCGACATGGTCAACGGCGAGGGCGTCGGGCTGACCATCGACCAGGTGATCGCGCTGCAAAAGAAAGAGCCCGACAAGTTCACCTACATCTTCAAGCCGGCCCTGACCTACGAGCACATCGACCTGCAGATCGGCAACCCGATCCTGGCCGACGTGCGCGTCCGGCACGCGCTGCTCTACGGCATCGACCGCAAGACGATGACCAACCGCCTGTTCGAGGGCAAGCAACCCGTCGCGGACACCTGGGTGAACCCGCTCAACCCGATGTATTCGCCCGACGCGGCGAAATACCCGTACGATCCGGCGAAGGCGAAGGCGCTGTTGGCCGAGGCTGGCTGGAAGCCCGGCTCGGACGGCATCTGCCGCAATGCCAAGGGCGAACGGCTGTCGCTGGAGCTGACCACCACCGCGGGCAACCAGTTGCGCGAACTGGTCGAGCAGGTGCTGCAGAACCAGTGGAAGACGGCCTGCGTCGACATCTCCATCAAGAACGAGCCACCGCGCACGATGTTCGGCGAAACCGTGAAGAAGCGCGCCTACACCGGGCTGATCATGTACGGCTGGACCAGCAACGTCACCGAAACCCCGATGCGGACGCTGCATTCCAGCCAGATCCCGACGGCGGCGAACAACTGGGCCGGTGCCAACTACATCGCCTTCGACAACAAGCGGATGGACACGCTGATCGACCAGGCCGAGACCGAGCTGGACCCGGTGAAGGGGAAGGTGCTGTGGGCGGAGATGCAGAAGATCTACGCCGACGAACTGCCGGTGCTGCCGCTGTACTTCCGCGCCGATCCGCACGTCGTGCCGAAGTGGCTGGCCGGCTACACCCCGACCGGACACGGCGACTTTTCCGCCCTCTGGGCGGAGAACTGGCACACCAGGTGAACCGGCGAGGAACGGGCTTGACTGACGTGCCGGTCTGATTGTTTGCTTTCCGCCGAGGCCGGCATACCGGCCCATTGGAGACGAAGGTTGACGCCTGGGGCCGCCATGGTTGTAAGGATTGGCGGCCCTTTCTTCGCCTCCGCGCCGTCGCGGTCCGGTATTTGCATCCATCCCCGCGCCGCGCGTCCGTGCGTTGGTCCTTGCCCGCGCCGGTGGCAGAGTGGGGTGTCGAATCGAGGAAAATGACCGTGATCCGTGCACGCCGCGTCCCCTGTGCCGCCGTGCCGCGCGCCGCGGCCAAGGAATGGCTCGCCGCATGACGTTACTGGAGGTCGCCGGGCTCAGCGTGTCGTTTCCGCGCACGGGCGGCAGGCGCCGTGTGGTCGCCGGCATTTCCTTCTCTCTCGATGCCGGGCGCACGCTGG
This sequence comes from Acetobacteraceae bacterium, assembly GCA_003164455.1. Taxonomy (GTDB): domain Bacteria; phylum Pseudomonadota; class Alphaproteobacteria; order Acetobacterales; family Acetobacteraceae; genus Rhodovastum. The sequence continues at coordinate 2,928 of PLTJ01000052.1, read as the reverse complement.
GCGTGGTGGGCGAGAGCGGCTGCGGCAAGAGCGTCACCGCGCTGGCGCTGATGGGGCTGGTGCCCTCGCCGGGGACTGTCGCGGGCGCGATCCGCTTTGACGGGCGCGAGCTGATCGGCCAGCCCGCCGCGGCCTGGCGGGCGTTGCGCGGCAAGGACATCGCCATGGTCTTTCAGGAGCCGATGACCGCCCTGAACCCGGTGATGACGGTGGGGCGGCAGATCGCCGAGGCGCTGGTGCTGCACCGCGACGGCATGGGCTGGCACGAGGGCGAGCGCGAGGCCGTCGGCCTGCTGGAGGCGGTCGGCATCAATTCGCCGCGGGAGCGGGCGCGCGCCTATCCGCACCAGCTTTCCGGCGGCATGCGCCAGCGCGCGGTGATTGCCATGGCGCTGGCCTGTGAGCCCAGGCTGCTGATCGCCGACGAGCCCTCCACCGCGCTCGACGTGACCATCCAGGCGCAGATCCTGGACCTGATGCTGGACCTGCAGGACCGCACCGGCATGGCGATCCAGTTCATCAGCCACAACCTCGCCGTGGTCAGCGAAATCGCGCACGAGATCATCGTCATGTATGCCGGGCGCATCGTCGAGCGGGCGCCGGCCGAGGAATTGTTCGCCCGTCCCCTGCACCCTTACACGCTGGGGCTGATCGCGACCCTGCCCGATCCGGGGCGGCGGGTGGCGCGCCTGCCCGTCATTCCGGGCGGCGTGCCGGACCTCGATACCGGCGGCGGCTGCCGCTTCGCCGACCGTTGCCCGCGCGCCGAGCCGTCCTGCCGCGAGGCCGAGCCCGAGGCGGTGGAACGCGCCCCCGGCCATCTGGTGGCCTGCTTCAAGGTGTCGGCATGAACGCGCCCGCGGAACTGGTCGCGCTGGACCGCATCAGTGTGCAGTTCGACCTCGGCGGGGTCGGCTTCTTCGGCGGCAAGCGGCGCGTGCTGAGCGCGGCGCAGGATGTTTCCTTCGCCATCGCCGAGGGCGAGACTCTGGCGCTGGTGGGCGAGAGCGGCAGCGGCAAGAGCACGCTGGGCAACGTGGTGGCGGGGTTGCAGCCGGCGACCTCCGGCACGCTGCGTTTCCGTGGCAGCGCCATGGACGCCGCCACCCGGGCGATAGCGCGGCGTTCCATCCAGATCGTCTTCCAGGACCCGTTCAGCGCGCTGAACCCGCGCATGCCGGTGTCCGACATCATCGCCGAGCCGTTGCGCATCCAGGGCATCGGCAGCCCCGCCGAGCGCCGCATGCGGGCGGGGGAGTTGGTGGAGCAGGTCGGCCTGCCGCGCGACGCGTTGAACCGCTACCCGCACGAATTCTCCGGCGGCCAGCGCCAGCGCATCGCCATCGCCCGCGCGCTGGCGCCGGCGCCGGCCCTGATCGTGGCCGACGAGCCGTTGTCGGCGCTCGATGTGTCGATCCAGAGCCAGATCCTCAATCTGATGAAGGAATTGCAGGAAACCCATGGCCTGTCTTATCTTTTCATCAGCCNNACCTCGTCGATCGGGTGGCGGTGCTCTATCTCGGCCGGCTGGTGGAACTGGCGCCGCGCGAGGAGCTGTTCGCGCGGCCGTCGCACCCGTACACCCAGGCCCTGTTGGAAAGCGTGCCGCGGATCGGCGTGCGCCGCCGCCGCCACCACACCATCCGCGGCGAAATGCCGAGTCCGCTGGCGCCGCCGCCGGGCTGCGTGTTCCATCCGCGCTGCCCGAAAGCGCAGGGCGTGTGCCGCACCGACGTGCCGCAACTGGTGCCGGCGCCGGGACGCCCGGCGCAGTTCGCCGCCTGCCATTTCAAGGACTGACCGGCATGGGACGCTTCATCCTTCGACGCATCCTGCAAGCCGCCGTCGTGCTGCTGGTGATGTCCTTCGTCATCTACAATCTCATCGGCCTGATGCCGGGCGATCCGATCGACATCATGATCGCCTCCAACCCCGGCGCGACGCCCGAAGTGGTGGCGGCGCTGCGCAAGATCTACGGCCTCGACCAGCCCTTGCTGTATCGCTACGGCCATTGGCTGTGGGCCGCGCTGGGCGGCGACTTCGGCTTTTCGCGGGTGCATTCCCAGCCCGTGCTGGAGGTGTTGGCGCCGGCGCTGTGGCACACCTGCAAGCTGATCTTCTTCAGTTTCACCCTGGCCGTGGTGATTTCCTTCACGCTGGGCATCCTGGCGTCGCTGAACCCGGGCGGCTGGGTGGACGCGCTGGTGAGCCTGTTTGCCTTCGCCGGGATTTCGGTGCCGGTGTTCTGGCTGGCGCTGATGTTGATCCTGATCTTCGCGGTGCAACTGCACTGGTTCCCGGCCAGCGGCATCGCCAATGTCGGCGACGGCGGCTTCATCGATCAGTTGCGCCACTTGGTGATGCCGGTGGTCACGCTGACGCTGTTTCAGACCGGCGGGTTCACCCGCTTCACCCGCGCCAGCATGATCGAAACCTTGCGCATGGACCATGTGCGCACCGCGCGCGCCAAGGGGGCGGGCGAGGGGCGGGTGGTGCTGGTGCACGCTTTCCGTAACGCGCTGATTCCGGTGGTAACGGTGATGGCGCTGAATTTCGGCTCGCTGTTCGGCGGCGCGCTGCTGACCGAAACCATGTTCGCCCATCCCGGCATGGGCAAGATGATCTACGATTCCATTCTCGGGAATGATTACGATTTGGCCCTGACCGGACTGCTGTTCGCGACCTTGATCACGCTGCTGAGCAACCTGGGCGCCGACATTGCCTATGGCTGGCTCGATCCGCGGATCACCTTGGCATGAGCGCCGCGGCAATTCCCGCGGATCTGCCGCGCACCGAGGCGGCGATCGGCGTGTGGCGGCTGCGCTGGCGGCGGTTTCGCCACCACCGGACCGGCATGGCGGCGCTGGCGGTGCTGGCGCTGCTGACGATTTTTGTCCTCGCGGCCTATCCGCTGGAATGGTTCGGCGG
>PLTJ01000402.1 GCA_003164455.1 Acetobacteraceae bacterium | reverse complement strand
GGCCCCAACGGCGCCGGCAAGACGACGCTGTTCAACCTGATCTCCGGCCTCGAGGTTGCGAGCGAGGGCACCGTGCTGCTGCGCGGGCGCGACCTCACGGCGCTGCCGGCCGACCGGCGCACCGCGCTCGGCCTGGCCCGCACCTTCCAGAACGTCCGCGTCTTCGCCGCCATGACGGTGCTGGAGAACGTGTTGACCGGTCTGCACCCGCGGCGCACCGCGGGGCTGGCGGCCACCATCCTGCGCACGCCGCACTTCCGCGGCGAGGAACGCGCGCTGGTGGAGCGGGCGCGGGCNNTACGGCGATCAGCGCCGCCTGGAGATCGCCCGCGCGATGGCGCCGGAGCCGGCGGTGCTGCTGCTTGACGAGCCGGCAGCGGGGATGAACCCGGCCGAGACCGAGACCCTGGCCGGCCTGGTCCGCCGCATCAGCGGGCTGGGCACCACCGTGCTGCTGGTCGAGCACGACATGGGCTTCGTGATGGACATCTCGGATGCGGTGACGGTGCTGAATTTCGGCCGCCTGATTTTCCAGGGCCCGCCGGCGGCGACGCGCCAGGCGCCGGAAGTATTGGAAGCCTATCTCGGCCACAAAGTGGCCGCGCGGCTCGCCGCGCGAGCGCAACGGCCATGAGCATGCTGACCGTCGAGCGGCTGGAAGTCGCTTATGGGCGCACCGCCGCGCTGAAAGGCATCGACCTCAGGGTGGACGAGGGTAAGGTGGTCTGCCTGATCGGCGCCAACGGGGCCGGCAAGACCACCACCATGCGGGCGCTGTCCGGCCTGCTGCGCCCGGCCGCGGGGCGCATCGTCTTCGACGGCGCCGACATCACCGGGATGCGGGCGCACCGCATCGCGGCGCTGGGGATGCGCCACGTGCCGGAAGGGCGGCAGATCTTCGCCGGGCTGACGGTGGCCGAGAATCTGTCCGTCGGCGCCTGGCTGGAGCCGATGGCGGCCGAGCGGGCGCGGCGGCGGGAAGAAGTGCTGGCGCGGTTTCCCCGCCTGCGCGAGCGGCTGGGGCAACTGGCGGGCTCGATGTCGGGCGGCGAACAGCAGATGCTGGCGCTCGGCCGGGCGCTGATGGGGGCGCCGAAGCTGCTGCTGCTGGACGAGCCGAGCATGGGGCTGGCGCCGCTGTTCGTGGAGGAGATTTTTGCCATCATCGCCGACCTCCGGCGCGAGGGACGCACCATCCTGCTGGTCGAACAGAACGCCTCGGCGGCGCTTGAGGTGGCGGACTACGCTTTTGTCCTCGAGACCGGCCGGATCGTGCTCGAGGGTCCGGCGGCGGAAGTCGCGCACGACCCGGCGGTGGTGGCGGCCTACCTGGGGGGTTGAGCGGCGCGGACCGCCGCATTGCGGACATTCACCACGGGGCCAGAAACATGGCGGACGGAGGGGCGAGGAATTCTCGTTCCGTCCGCCATTGACATGGGCGCGACAGGCTCGCTGAATACGATTCAATCAGCGAATGGTTTTGCTGGATCGGATGCGTTCCGAGCTCGTTACGCGTCATTCTCAGGGCAGGAGAAGTTCAATGGAGACCAGCCGCAGAGCTGTTCTGAATCTGGTGCTGCCGGCAGTCGCCGCGGTTTCCTTGAGTCGCCACGCGCAGGCGAAGGGGGATGGCGTCGTGCCGTGGTCAACGGGCACGGAGGCTCCGACGATCGCGGTCCCGCCGGGTGCGACTGATTGTCACCACCACATCTACGACGGCCGGTTCCCGGTTGCCCCGGGGGTTGCCGCAAAGCCCGCCGACGCGACGGCCACCGACTACAAGAAGCTGCAACGGCGCCTCGGTATCAGTCGCCATGTCGTGGTGCAGCCCTCCGCCTATGGCGTGGACAATAGTTGTATCCTCGACGCGATGAAGCAGTTCGGGCGGGTCGCGCGCGGGATCGCCGTCGTCAACACCGATGTGACGGATGCGGAACTGAAGCGCCTGAACGCCGCCGGCATTCGTGGCATCCGGTTCAACTTCGCCCCGGCTGGCGCCACGACCCCGGCGATGATCGCGCCGCTCGCCCGCCGCATTGCCGGCATGGGTTGGCATGTCCAGTTGAACGCGGACGCGGACCAGATCGTGTCCCTCGCCGACACGCTTTCCGCTCTGCCCTGCCCGCTTGTGTTCGACCATTTGGCGCATCCGCCGCAGCCCGCGGGCACGTCGCATCCGGTGTTCATCCTGGTTTCTCGATTGCTCGCGGCGGGCAAGACCTGGGTGAAGCTCTCGGCGGCCTACGCGGATACGAAGGTTGGACCGCCGAGCTATGCCGACACCAGTGCCGTCGCCAAGGCCTATGTTCGGGAAGCGCCGGAGCGTCTCGTTTGGGGAAGTGACTGGCCGCATCCATCCGAGCCCGCCGACAGGAAGCCGGACGATGCCAAGCTTCTGGATCTGTTGGCCGATTGGGTGCCGAACAAGGCGCTACGGCACCGTATTCTGGTGCAGAACCCGGAGAAGTTGTATGGCTTCCCGGCCTGAAGGCCTATACCGGGCGTCCCTGGGAATGATGTTCGCCCCCCCTCTCAAGGAGAGGGGGGATTACTTGTGCGGGCAGAGGAATCTAGAAGTATAAAGGTTTCTTGGTTCTCTTTTTAGAAGCAAGCGTAGCCCGTATCTTGATGCGGGTCTCGTCGCCGACGCGCGGAGCACCGCAAGGCCCCGCATCAAGATGCGGGCTACTAAAGAATGAAAGTTTTTGCTTCTTTTTTCAAAAAGAAGCCTTTTCTTTTTCTCTTCCTACATGGTCCGCCCGTGGCAGTGCTTAAACTTCTTGCCGCTGCCGCAGGGGCAAAGGGCGTTGCGCGGGCTGTTGTGCCAGGTCGCGGGGTCGAGCGGATCGACCGCGGCGCTGCGCATGGGCTGCGTGTTCAGGTGGGTCCCCCCGCCATCCGCCATCTCGTACTCGCCGTCCGCCCCGGCCATGGCCATCGCCGGCTCGGCATGTTGGGCCACCAGGCCACGCGGCGGCGGCGGCTCGGCGGGCGCCTCGCCGCCGAGTTCCACCCGGGCGAGCATGGACGTCACCCGCTCCTTCAGTTCGTCCAGCATGGCGTTGAAGAGGGCGAACGCCTCGCTCTTGTATTCGTTCAGCGGGTCGCGCTGGCCGTAGGCGCGCAAGCCGATGCCCTGGCGCAGATGGTCGAGCGCCAGCAGATGCTCCTTCCACACCGCGTCCAGCATTTGCAGCAGCAGGCTCTTCTCGACGAAGCGCATCAGTTCGGGGCCGAAATTGGCTGCCTTCGCCGCCATCATCGCGTCGGCGGCCTGCTCGATGCGTTCGGTGATATGGGTCTCGTCGATGCCTTCCTCGGCCGCCCACTCCACGATCGGCAGGTCGAGGTTCAGCAGGCCGCGCAAGTCCTCGGCCAGCCCTGCCGATTCCCACTGCTCGGCATAGGCTTTCGCGGGAATGCGGCGGGCGACAAACTGGTCGATCATTTCGCTGCGCATGTCGGCGGTGGTTTCCGACACATCGCTCGCCTTCATGAACTCGCGGCGCTGCGCATAGACCTCGCGGCGCTGGTCGTTCATGACGTCGTCGTAGCGCAGCACGTTCTTACGGGTGTCGAAGTTGCGCGCCTCGACCTTCTTCTGCGCCTTTTCCAGGGCCTTGTTGATCCACGGATGGACGATCGCCTCGCCGGCCTTCAGCCCCAGCCGGGTGAGCATGCCGCCCATCCGCTCCGAGCCGAAGATGCGCATCAGGTCGTCTTCCAGCGACAGGAAGAACTTCGAGGCGCCCGGGTCGCCCTGGCGGCCGCCACGGCCGCGCAACTGGTTGTCGATGCGCCGGCTCTCGTGGCGCTCGGTGCCGATGACATACAGCCCGCCGGCCTGCTTGACGATTTCGTAGCCGCGCGTCACCTCGTCGCGGATCGCCGCCTCGCGCGCCGCCCGCTCGGCTGGATCGACGATGCCCGAGGCCTCGATCTTCAGCCGCATCTCGACGTTGCCGCCCAGCTTGATGTCGGTGCCGCGGCCGGCCATGTTGGTGGCGATCGTGACCGACCCCGGGGCGCCGGCCTGCGAGACGATCACCGCCTCCTGCTCGTGGTAGCGCGCGTTCAGCACGTGGTGCGGGACCTTTTTCGCCTTCAGGATGCCCGCCAGTTGCTCGCTTTTCTCGATGCTGACGGTGCCGACCAGCACCGGCTGGCGGCGCACCAGCGCCTCCTCGATCAGCTTGGCCACCGCCTCGTACTTCTCGTCGACGGTGCGGTAAACCTCGTCGTCGGCGTCGACGCGGATGCAGGGGACGTTGGTGGGGATCTCGACCACGTCCAGCTTGTAGATTTCGGCGAACTCGTCGGCCTCGGTCAGCGCCGTGCCGGTCATGCCGGCGAGTTTGGGATAGATGCGGAAGTAGTTCTGGAAGGTGATCGAGGCCAGCGTCTGGTTCTCGGGCTGGACCGTCACCGTCTCCTTCGCCTCCAGCGCCTGGTGCAGCCCCTCGGAGTAGCG
>PLTJ01000209.1 GCA_003164455.1 Acetobacteraceae bacterium | reverse complement strand
GGCCGGTCGAAGGTGGTGCAGGTCGAGGTGCGCAAAACGCGCGCGCCCGGCGCACCGCGTCCCGGCGGGACGCCCCCCGGCGCGCCGGCGCCCGCAGGCGGGCAGTCGCAGCGCGGCGGCGGCCGACAGGGCGCGGGTAGCGGACGGGCACTGACGGCAACCGAGTTGGCGGCCCGCCAGCGCGCCCTGCTGGAGCAGCAGCGCGAGTCCGCTCGTCGTGAGGCGGAGCGTCGCGAGCAGGAGAAAATCTCCATCCTCTCCGCCGCCGAGGAAGCGCGTCGTCGCGAGGAGGAGGCCCGTAAGGCTCTCGAGGAGGAAACGCGGCGCAAGGCCGAGGAAGAAGGGCGCCTGCGGTCCGAGAATGAGGCGCGCAGGGTGGCCGAGGCGGCGGCAGCAGCACCGGTCGTCGTGGCGCCTCCGACGCCTCCCCCCGAAACGCGGCGCCCCACCCGCTCGACCGCACCCGGTGCCGCCCCTGCGGGACCGGTGGAGACGCTGCGGCTGAAGGCGACGCGTGCCGGCGAGGACGACGANNCGCCAGCGTGAGCGCGAGCGGCGCCAGGCCGAGCTCGAGCGGCTGCGCTCAGACCAGGTGAAGGTGGTGCGAGAAGTCGTCCTCCCCGACAACATCACGGTGCAGGAGTTGGCCAACCGCATGGCCACCCGTGCCGGCGACGTGGTCAAGGCGCTGATGAAGATGGGCGTGATGGCTACCGTCACCCAGACCCTGGATGCCGACACCGCTGAACTGGTGGTGCAGGAGTTCGGCCACCGGGTGAAGCGCGTTTCCGAGGATGATGTCGAGCTGGGGCTGGCAGGCGTCGGCGATGACGACGCCTTGCTGCAGCCGCGGCCGCCGGTGGTCACCGTCATGGGCCATGTCGACCACGGCAAGACCTCGTTGCTGGACGCTCTGCGCGCCAGCGACGTGGCATCCGGCGAGGCCGGAGGCATCACCCAGCATATCGGCGCCTATCAGGTGAAGCTGCAGACCGGCGAGCGCATTACCTTCATCGACACGCCTGGTCACGAAGCCTTCACGGCCATGCGCTCGCGCGGCGCCAGCGTGACGGACATCGTGGTGCTGGTGGNNATCGAGGCGATCCGCCACGCCAAGGCGGCCAACGCGCCGATTATCGTGGCCATCAACAAGATGGACAAGCCGGACGCCAATCCAAACCGGGTGCGTCAGGAACTGCTCAGCCACGACATCGTGGTCGAGGAAATGGGCGGCGAAACCCAGAATGTGGAGGTTTCGGCCCTGAAGAAAACCGGACTCGACCGATTGCAGGAGGCGATCCTGCTGCAGGCCGAGATCCTGGACCTGAAGGCGAACCCGGACCGCCCCGCCGAGGGCTCGGTGATCGAGAGCCGGCTGGACCGCGGCCGGGGGCCAGTGGCTACGGTACTGGTGCAGAACGGCACCCTGAATACCGGTGACATCATCGTCGCCGGGGCCGAGTGGGGCCGCGTGCGCGCCATGCTGGATGACAAGGGTCAGCAGATAAAGTCGGCCGGCCCAGCGGCCGCGGTCGAGGTGCTCGGCCTCGCCGCCGTGCCGAATGCCGGTGAGCCCTTCGTGGTGGTGGACAGCGAGGGCCGGGCACGCGAGATCAGCGAGTTGCGCCAGCGCAAGTTGCGCGACAAGGCGGCCGGCGTGGCGACCGCCGCGCGTGGCACGCTGGATCAGATGCTGGCCCGCATCGCCGCCGGCGAGCAGAAAGAAGTCGCCATCCTCATCAAGGCGGACGTGCAGGGCAGCGCCGAGGCGATCCAGGCGACTGTGCTGAAGCAGGCGCACGAGGAAGTGAAGGTGCGGGTGCTGTTGGCCAGTGTCGGCCAGATCACCGAGAGCGATGTGCAACTGGCCCACGCGTCGGGCGCGGCCATTGTGGCGTTCAACGTGCGCGCCACCAGCCAGGCGCGCGAACTCGCCCAGCGCGANNGTGGCGCCGAAGGCCCGCGAGAGGTTCCTCGGCTATGCCGAAATCCGGAAAGTCTTCGAGATCACCAAGACCGGCAAGGTGGCGGGCTGCATGATCACCGACGGCGTGGTCAAGCGCGGCGCCGGCGTGCGCCTGTTGCGCGACGGCGTGGTGATTCACACCGGCGAACTGACCCAGCTCAAGCGCTTCAAGGACGACGTCCGCGAAGTGGCGCGTGGCTACGAATGCGGCCTGTCCTTCGCCAACTTCCAGGATCTGCGCGAGGGCGACGTGGTGGAGTGCTACGAAACCGAGATGGTGCCGGCTTGAAGCACGGGGTTGCCGGCCTTGCGCCGAAAGCCCCCAGCCAGCGGCAACTGCGCGTGGCGGAAGAGATCCGCCACGTACTTGCCGGGGTGTTTGCGCGTGGTGAGGTCCGTGACCCTGACCTGGCCGGCGTGCTGATCACGGTGACGGAGGTGCGGCTCGGCCCGGACCTCAAGCACGCCACCGCGTTCGTGACCCGGCTTGGCCGCTCCGACATCGGCGACAAGCTGCCGGCGCTGCGGCGGGCGGCGCCGTTTCTGCGCGCGCAACTGGCGCGGGCGCTGCGGCTGCGTTACGCGCCCGACGTGCACTTCCAGGCCGACACCAGCATCGACAACGCCATGCACATCGATGCCTTGCTGCACGCGCCGGAAGTGGCGCGCGATATCGGGCCGGAGCAGAGCTAAACCGGCCACCGGGCCGCCGGTGCGACCGCCCGTTCCCATCTTCCTCGGCCCGTAACTGACTGTACAAAGAATCGCATGCGCCATCGTAAGCAACACGGCCAGCCGCTGGATGGCTGGCTCGTCATCGACAAGCCCCAGGGGCTGACCAGCACCGACGTCGTCAACCGCCTGAAACGCTGGTTCGACGCGCAGAAGTGCGGCCACGGGGGTACTCTCGACCCGCTGGCCACCGGGGTGCTGCCGATCGCCTTCGGGGCGGCGACGAAAACCGTGCCCTACGTCATGGACGGCACCAAGCTGTACCAGTTTTCTCTCCGGTTCGGCGAGGCGCGCGACACTGACGACGCCGACGGCCAGGTGGTCGCGACCTCCGACGTGCGGCCAGACGACGCGGCGATCCGCGCCGCCCTGCCCGCCTTCACCGGCGACATCATGCAGGTGCCGCCCGTTTTTTCCGCCATCAAAGTGGCCGGCGAGCGCGCCTATGATCTGGCCCGCGCCGGCACCCCGCCGGTGCTGGAGCCGCGGCCGGCCCGGGTGGACCGGTTCGAGCTGATCGGCCGGCCCGATGCCGACCACGCACTGTTCGAGGTGCAGTCGGGCAAAGGTGTTTACATGCGCGCCCTGGCCCGCGACCTTGCCCGGGTCTGCGGTGCGTTTGGCCATATCGCCGCGCTGCGCCGCCTTCGCGTCGGACCCTTTTCGGTCGAGCAGGCGATTCCGCTGGACAAATTGCAACCCACGGAGGATATCCCGCGCGCTTCCCCGGACCTCCTGCTCCCCGTCGCGACCGCGCTGGCCGACATCCCGGCGCTGGCCTTGACTGAGGCGGAGGCCTTCGGTTTGTCGCACGGCCAGGCAATCAGCCTGGTGGCGCTGATGGGCCGCATTCCAGGGACGGCCGACCCGGATGGCGGGTTGGCCCGTGCCATGGCGGGGGGCCGCGTGCTGGGATTGTGCCGGCTGGAGGATGGTTGGCTCAAACCCGAACGGTTGCTCTGACGGCATCCGGCCACACGCGCCCCGCAACCCAATTCAGGAGTACGCGCGATGTCGATTACCGCGGAGCGCCGCACGGCGCTCGTTTCCGACTATGCCACCGGCAAGGACGACACCGGCAGCCCCGAAGTTCAGGTGGCGCTGCTGTCCGAGCGGATCGGCAACCTGACCGAGCATCTCAAGATCCACGCAAAGGACTTCCACAGCCGGCGCGGGTTGCTGATGCTGGTCGGCCGCCGCCGCCGCCTGCTCGATTACCTCAAAAAGAAGAACCAGGGCCGCTACGAGGCTCTGATCGGCCGCCTGAACCTGCGCCGCTGACCGACGCAGAACTGGCATGGCTGCGCCGGCGCCCCCATCTATATAAGGGTTAGTCCTCTGTAGGGGGCGCCGACAAACCCCTGCGCCATGGTGGCGCGGGGAAACGCTAGCCGGGGGAGTGGCTCCCGGCCGCCGCGATCGCGGCGGAACGACAGACGGCCGATCCGGCACCTCCGCCTGCTTGGGAGTCGTGACGGCGTTTCCGGCCACATGGACGTGGACGCTCCGGCGTTCACTCGCGGCTGCACCTGATCGGGCAGACCGCCTCCATGCCGCCCGAGACGCCGTCTCCCCGCACCGGAAAGCTAACGGATCGCTCCCGCTGACGCCCGTCCGGCCGGCATTCCGCAAGGGAACGACGATACGATGTTCAACTATTACCGCAAGGAACTGGACTGGGGCGGGCGCAAGCTCGTTCTGGAGACCGGCAAGATCGCGCGCCAGGCCGACGGCGCGGTGCTGTGCAGCTACGGCGACACGATCGTGCTGTGCACGGCGGTCGGCCTGCGCACCAGCAAGCCGGGCCAGGACTTCTTTCCCCTGACCGTGCACTACCAGGAAAAGGCGTTCGCCGCCGGCAAGATCCCCGGCGGGTTCTTCAAGCGCGAGGGCCGTCCGTCCGAGGCCGAAGTCCTGAAGTCGCGCCTGATCGATCGGCCGATCCGCCCGCTTTTCCCCGACGGATTCCGCAACGAGGTCCAGCTCATCGCGACCGTGCTGAGCCATGACCTGGAGAACGATCCCGACATCGTGGCCCTGATCGGTTGCTCGGCGGCACTGACGCTGTCGGGTATCCCGTTCTTCGGCCCGGTCGGCGCCGCCCGCGTCGGCTACATCGACGGCGAATACGTGCTGAACCCGACCGCCGAGCAGGCCAAGACGTCAAAGCTCGAGCTGGTGGTGGCCGGCACGACCGCAGGCGTGCTGATGGTCGAGTCCGAGGCTCAGGAGCTGTCCGAGGAGATCATGCTCGGCGCCGTGAGCTTCGGCCACACCGCATTCCAGCCGGTGATCCAGGCGATCATCGAACTGGCCGAGGTGGCGGCGAAGGAGCCCTGGCCGCTGCCCGAGCCGAGCGAAGAGGAGCGCGCGTTGCGTTCGCGCCTCGATGCGCTGGCCCGTGCGTCACTGGCCGAGGCGTATCGCGAGCCGCAAAAACTGGTGCGCCAGGGCAAGGTCGCGGCCGCCAAGCAGGCGGCCAACGCGGCGCTGGCCGCTGAAGGCCTGAATGTCGAGAAGGCCAAGGGCTTGTACGACGACCTCGAGGCCAACATCGTCCGCAACGCCATCCTGGATACCGGCCTGCGCATTGACGGCCGCGACACCAAGACCGTTCGTCCGATCGTCGGCGAGGTCGGCGTGCTGCCGCGCGCGCATGGCAGCGCCCTGTTCACCCGCGGCGAGACACAGGCTTTCGTGGTCGCCACGCTGGGCACGGCCCAGGACGAGCAGATGATCGACGCGCTCGCCGGCGACTACCGCGAGCACTTCATGCTGCACTACAACTTCCCTCCCTACTCGGTCGGTGAAACCGGCCGCATGGGCAGCCCGGGCCGGCGGGAAGTCGGCCACGGCAAGCTTGCCTGGCGCGCCATCCACCCGCTGCTGCCGGGCAAGGACCAGTTCCCCTATACGCTGCGCGTGGTCAGCGAGATCACCG
>PLTJ01000076.1:232-7754 GCA_003164455.1 Acetobacteraceae bacterium | reverse complement strand
TACCGCGCAGCGGTTTAGTCCAACGCCCGGTATCTTGCTCAATGGCAAGCAGAGGTCCGGGTTGTCATGGAGAAGAGCGTTCAACGGCATACCTGGATCAAGAGCATCACCCGGAGCTTCCACTATTGCGAGGCCGCCGGCCTGTTCGACGGCAATGAGTCCTTGTGTCCCGTCGCTACCGCCTCCCGTCAATATGATTCCGATTACGCGCGAGCCATAGAGGCTCGCCGCCGACCGGAAGAGTGGATCGGCAGCCGGTCTCGTGTAATTCTCCATAGGATCCTGGTTGAGTTGAATGACGCCGTTCGGGCCGACTGTCATGTGATGGTCCGGAGGCGCGACGTAAATGCGGCCACACTCAATGTGCGTGCCATTTCTTCCGTGCTCGGCCGGAAGTGGGCCGGCTCTGGAAAGGATGGCAGGAAGTTGGCTTACATACGTCGGCATGGTGTGCAGCACGATGAGCACCGCGGATTGCAGGCCGGGCGGCAGGGCCGCGACAATTTCTATAAGGGCCGCGACGCCTCCCCGCGACGCTCCAATGACCACAATATCCCGCCGGAGTCCTGTCAGGCTTCCCGGAAGACCTTCTCGATTACCAGGCACGATGCTGACCCTCCGGTTCCTCGCTCTTCTAAGCCGACATTTCCCGGATGTAAGCTGTCATTCGGGTCACGCATCCTTCGCTGCCTGCCAACCCTCCACCACCTTCGCCATGTCGGCAAGCTTCGATGGCACCCGTCCCGACCGCTGGGAATTTATTGGGGGCGGATGTTCGCCTTTGCTCCGCGGTTATCCTACATTCCCTCCCAATAACGACGAAACGGGGGAAACCATGACGCCGATCAGCGGCTTCATCGCGCCGATACGCCGGCCGGGCGCGTTGGGCGTTCACGCGCTCGACCATTTCTGCCTGGCGGCGCCGGACCTGGAGGCCGCCGACCACAAGCCGGAAGACGCCTTCAAGCCGGGGGGCCCCGAACCGCCCGCCGACTTCGTTACCAACGTGGAAGCGTAGCGCCTCAGCCCAGCACCTCCTTGTTGATGACATTGTCGCGGTTGGGGGCGCCGTCGAATACCGACAGGATGTTGGCGATGGCGGTGCGCGACATGCGATCCAGCGCTTCGGCCGTGTTGCCGGCCATGTGCGGCGCCACAACGACGTTGGGCAGATCCAACAGCGGATGGTCGGCCGGCACCGGCTCGTCGACGAAGACATCGAGCCCAGCGCCGCCGAGATGGCCGGAAACCAGGGCGGCATGCAGCGCCGCCTCGTCAACGATGCCGCCGCGCGCGGTGTTGATGACGAAAGCGCCGCTCTTCAGACGGGCGAGCTGGGCGGCGCCGATCATGGCGGTGGTCTCGGCGTTCCGGGGGCAATGGACGGTGACGACGTCGGCACGCGCCAGGCCGGCGGCCAGGCTCACCGGCTCGCAGCCGGCGTCCCTGATGCGGGCGGCATCGACATAGGGATCGCTGACCAGCACGGTCATTTCCAGCGCCCGGCAACGCGCGGCGATGCGGCTGCCGATGCGCCCGAAACCGACCACCAGCAACGTCCGCCCATAGAGGTCGAGCGGCGGGCTGACCAGGCGCTGGCTCCAGTCGCCCTGGCGCACGATGGCGTCGAACTCGGCGGTGCGGCGCGCCAGATCGAACATCAGCGACAGCGCATGCTCGGCGACACTGACCGAATTGGCGGTGCCGGTGGTCATCAACAGGATGCCCCGGGCGGTGCAACCCGGCACATCGACGAGGTCGTAGCCGACGCCGACACGGCCGATCACCGTCATCGCGTCGGCAAGGGCCAGCTCGCCGGGGCCGAACGGCCTAGTGTAGAGCGCGATGCCATGGGCACCGGGGATCAGGGCGCGATAGGCGTCCTCCGGCATGGCGGAATCGTAGGTCACCGTCTCGATGTCGGGACGGTTTTCCAGCAGGGCCCAGCCGGCCGCCGTGACACTCTTGGCGATCAGCAGACGTTTGCGGTTGGTCATGTCGTTGCCTCCTCGAATTGCGGCTCAGTCCGGCCGGGCGATGATTTCGATCCAGTTGGCGTTGGCGCCGGCCGGGCAGGCGGCGCGGCGCGTGAGGGCGCCGCTGTGTGCGTCGATGCCATAGACCACCACGGCACCGGTCGTGTGGCTGGCGCAGAGCAGCCAGCGGCCGCGCGGATCGATGGCGAAGCCGCGCACCTCCGGCTCGGTCGGCACCGTGCCGAGGGCATCGAGCGTGCCGTCCGGGCGCAGCCGGAAGCCGGCCAGCACGTTGCTGGCGCGCTCGCTGGCATAAAGGAAGCGCTCGTCGGGGGTGAGGTGAAGGTCGGCGGCGGCAGGGGTCTTGCTGGGCGGCGCGAGGCGCACGGATTGCAGCCCGGTCAGCGCGCCGGTGGCGGCGTCGCGGGCGTAGGTGTTCACCGTACCGTCGAGCTCGTTGATGCAATAGAGACGCGCGCCACCGCGGGCGAAGCGGAGATGACGCGGGCCTGCGCCCGGGGCGGTGTGCGCCACCGGGGTGGCCGGCGTGGCCAGGCGGCCGGTGGCGAGAGAAAATTCCTGCCGCAGGATCACGTCGCCCCCGAGCACGGCGGCGTAAACGGCGCGGTTCTCGGGATCGGGCAGGATGCTGTGCGCCTTGGGCGGCGTGGGCAGCACCTGCAGGGGCTCACCCGGCACCCCGTCGGCGCCGATCGGGTTCACCGACAGCACGGCGCCGTGATAGGAGGCGCCGAACAGGAACCGGCCGGTCCGATCGGTGGCGATGTAATGCATGGCCTGGGCCAAGTGGCCGCTGCCGATGACGCTCAGCGCGCCATCCGCGCCGATGGCGAAGGCGGTCACCGGATAGGGCGGATTGCGGCAAACCGCGTAAAGCACGCGATGGTCGGGGCTGAGCGCCATGGCCATGCCGACGGGCGGCGGGNNGCCGGGGACGGTGGTGCTGCCCAGCGGCGTCAGCGCGCCGGTGGCGTCATCGAGTCGGAAACGCACCACTTGGGCCGCGGCGGCGCAGGACACATAGACGATGGTTTGTGGCATGGCGCTCCTCGCGTTCGCCGGCGCGACTATGGCAGAGCACGGCCACGGCGGCGAGAAGGCTAATCGCCCCCCAGATAGGTCGCGCTGACCCGGGGATCGTGCATCAGCTCGGCGGCCGGTCCCTGCGCGCCGATCTCGCCGGTCTCGAGAACATAGGCGTAGTCGGCGCTCTCCAGGGCGGCGCGGGCGTTCTGCTCGACCAGGAGAATGGAGACGCCGAGCTCGCGCAGGCCGGCGATGATGTGGAAGATCTCGCGCACGATCAGCGGCGCCAGACCGAGACTCGGTTCGTCCAGCATGAGCAGGCGCGGGCGCGACATCAGCGCGCGGCCGAGCGCCAGCATCTGCCGCTCGCCGCCCGACAGGGTGCCGGCATACTGGCGGCTCCGGTCCGCGAGCTGGGGGAAACGGGCATACACCGCGTCCAGGCGGCGGCGCACGTCGGCCCGGCCGCGGCGCTGCGCGTAGGCGCCGAGGATGAGGTTGTCGGCGACCGTCATCTCGCCGAACAGCTCCCGGCGTTCCGGCACAAGAACCAGGCCGCGCTCGACGCGGTCCTCGGTGGTCAGATGGCGCAGGTCGACGCCGTCGTAGGTGACGCGGCCGCGGCAGGGCAGCAGACCCATCAGGGCGGCCAGCAGAGTGGTCTTGCCGGCGCCGTTCGAGCCGATGACGGTGACGATCTGGCCGGGCTGCAAGACGATGGAAACCCCGCGCACCGCTTCCAGGCGGCCATAGCTGACACCAACATCCTCGGCGGCCAGCAGCGGCGTCATGCCACACCGCCGAGATAGGCTTCCTGCACCCGCGCATCGGCACGGATGTCGGCGGGCAGGCCCTCGGCCAGCTTGACGCCGAAATCCAGCACCACGATGCGATCGACCAGACCCATGACGAAATCCATGTCGTGTTCGACCAGGAGGATGGTCATGCCCTCCTGACGCAGCGCGCGCAGCAATTCGGCGAGCGCCATCTTTTCCAGCCGGCGCAGTCCGGCGGCGGGCTCGTCGAGCACGATCAGCAGCGGATCGGCGGCCAGCGCGCGCGCCACCTCCAGCACCCGCTGGCGGCCGAGCGGCAGGTTGCCGGCCAACTCGTAGGGCGCATCGCCCAGGCCGACGCGGCAGAGCTGGCGCATCGCCTCGGCGCGGATCCGCCGCTCCTCGGCGGCGTCCAGCGCCAGGGCGCCACGCAGCAGGCCGGCGTGGCCGCGCAGATGGGCGCCGAGCATGACGTTATCCAGCAGCGTCATGCTGGGGCGCAGGCGCACGTGCTGGAACGTGCGGGCCAGTCCGAGGGCGGCGATGCGCCGGGCGGGCAGGCCCGTGATGTCGCGCCCGAGCAGGCGCACCCGGCCGGCGCTGGGCCGCAGCGAACCGGCGAGGAGATTGAAGATGGTGCTTTTGCCCGCGCCGTTCGGGCCGATCAGGCCGAGGATCTCGCCGGCACGGAGGGAAAACGAGACGTCGCTCACCGCCAGCAGGCCGCCGAACCGCCTCTCCAGTCCCTCCATCTCCAGCAGCATGGTCCCGGGAGCCGGCGGGGTGCGGCGCGGCAGCGGGGGCGCGGCGGGCGGAATGGGCGGCGGGCGGCGCGGCAACCGGCGGGCAACCGCCGGAATGATGCCGCCACGCGCGGTTTGCAAAACGAGGATGAAAAGGACGCTGAAGACGACGACCTCGGCCTGCCCGGCACCGGGACCGAACAGCGGCAGGTAATCCTGCAACGCGTCGCGCGCCAGCGTCACCAGGGCGGCACCCAGCACAGCGCCGCCGATATGGCCGGCGCCGCCCAGCATGGCCATGAACAGATACTCGATGCCGGGGCCGATATCGAAGGCGGTCGGGCTGATGACGCGCTGGACATGGGCGAACAGCCAGCCCGACAACGCGGCACACAGCGCGCAGACGACAAAGGCGGCCAGCCGGACCCGAAAAGTGTCGATGCCCAGGCTCTCCGCCATGGCGGTGCCGCCGCGCAGCGAGCGGATGGCACGGCCCTGGCGCGAGCCAAGCAGGTTGGCGGCGAGCAGAAACGCCCCCCCGGTCATGGTCCAGACCAGATAGTAGGACGCCATGGCGGACTGGAAGGAAAACCCGCCCAGGCCCACCGGCGGAATGGCGGAAATGCCGTTATGCCTCCCCAGCACGTCGAGATTGCCGAAGAGAAAGTAGAAGGCAAGACCCCAGGCGATGGTGGAGAGCGGCAGCAGATGGCCGGACAGGCGCAACGTCGCCGCGCCCAGCACCAGCGCGACCGAACCGGCCAGCACGAGCCCCAGCACCAGCCCGAGCCAAGGCGAGCCACCTGCCGCGGTGGTGAGCCAGGCGGTGGCGTAGGCACCGATGCCGACGAAAGCAGCCTGACCGAACGAGGTGAGGCCGCCCACGCCGGTGAGCAGCACCAGCCCGAGGGCGGCCAGCGCCGACATGCCGATGTAGCTCAGCAGGGTCACGCCGTACGGACCGACCAGCGCCGGCAGCACGGCAAGCACCACCACGCAGGCGATCGCCACGGGGTTCAGACGGCGGATCACAACGCCCCCGTCGGGCAGCCGTTTTCAAGAGCGTGCGAGCCGATCGCCAAGGTGTCCCCTACTCCATGCCCTATTCGCGCGGCGGATAGGGGCACATGCGCGCGGCCGTCCACGGCGGCGGAGGGGTAGCGCGGCCGCCTGAGTGCCGCAACCCTTCCCCGCCCGCATCAGACACCGCACTGCTTCAGGTAGTCTTCGTTGAATTCGATGCCGTGGCCGGGTTTTCCGCTTCGCGGCGTAAAATATCCGTCCTTGACCGGCGTCGGCTCCACCAGACAGAGCAGATCGGTGAACGAACCGCCCTCGACATCTTCCAGCATGTGCCCGTGCGGCAGGCAGCAGAGAAGCTGGGCGCTGAGCTCCATGACGAAGTGCGGCGCCAGCGGAACGCCATAGGCGCGCGCCAGGGCGGCGATGTCGAGATAAGGCGTGATCCCGCCGACCCGGCAGATATCGGCCTGGACGAAATCAACCGCGCCGCGCGACAGGTACTGGTTCCATTGCTGGATGGTATAGACGTTCTCGCCGAGCGCGATCGGGGTGTGCACGAGCTGGCGCAACCGGCCGTGGCCATCGATGTCGTCGGCCAGCATCGGTTCCTCGATGAAGTAGGGCGCCAGCGGCTGGTAGGCGTTGGCGCGCCGCACGGCCTGGCCGATATCCCAGCCCTGGTTGGCATCGACCATCAGCGGCAGCCCGCCGATGATTTTACGCACTTCCGTCAGCCGCTCGATGTCTTCCTCGATGTCGGGGCGGCCGACTTTGATCTTGAAGGCGGTGTAGCCCTTGCGTTTCCAGTTGCGGACCTGATCCAGCAGTTCCGGCAGCGGCTTGTTGAGGTTGATGCCGCTGGCATAGGCCTGGATGCGGCCGCGCGACTGACCAAGGTATTCGATGAGCGACTTCCTGGCGTCCTTGGCGACAATGTCCCACAGCGCGATATCGACGCCGGCCAGCGCCATGGTGGTGAAGCCGCCGCCGCCGAGGTCGCGCAGGAAGTTCCAGCCTTTGTGCCAGACCGGTCGCGGCGCGACGATGGAACCGACCAAATGCGGTCCCAGTTCGACATCGATCAGGTGCTTGATCGTCGAACCGCCGACGCCGGAGGTGTGCGAAAATCCGACTCCGCTCAGGCCGTTATCGGTTTTTACTTCGGTGATGCAATATTCGATATGGGTGACGTGATGGAACGTGTCGCCCCAGGGAACGCCCTGAATGGGTAGTCTCGCCAACCTTGTGTTGACGGCCTCGATCCGCATGTCTCTCTCCTCGTTGCAATCGTCAATCACTTACCCGCCGCGGGACCAGGGCCGTCTTACAACGCCCGGTCAGCGCCGGGAACCCGCGTTGGTTGCCGGTACGATCTTATAAACAAACCGGACCAAGAGAATTTCGGGATACCGTGATTTTGTGGCGTTGTGATGCTATGGTTCCATGGTGTCCAACGCCGACCAAAAATACTCCCGGGGGCCGGAGATGACGACGCTGCGCGCTCGCCAGCAGTCTGCCCTGCGCGGAGCGGAACCATGCGCCTCCTGCGGAGCGCGCTATTCCAGCGTCTGCGCGGCCATCGAGGAAAAGGACCTGGTGCGTCTGGCGGCCCTGGCGGTGCCCATGTCGGTGCCGGCCGGCCGCACCTTCATCACCGAGGGCGACCCGGCCGAGCACTTCTTCAACGTCACCGCCGGCACCGCCAAGCTGTTCAAGCTGCTGCCCGATGGCCGGCGGCAGATCACCGGCTTCGCCACCATGGGCACCTTCCTCGGGCTCGCGGTTTCGTCCAGCTACGCCTTCAGTGCCGAGGCCGTCGATGACGCCCAGGTCTGCCGCTTTTCGCGCCCCCGCCTGCGCGAGCTGATCGACGACTTCCCCGCCATGGAGCGGCGCCTGCTGGACGTAGCCTCCAACGAGCTGGTGGCGGCGCAGGAACAGATGCTGCTGCTCGGCC
>PLTJ01000076.1:0-134 GCA_003164455.1 Acetobacteraceae bacterium | reverse complement strand
CGTCGAGGTTGACGACGTGGACCCGCCGGTTGCGCGGCTCCAGGGTCTGGTCGGGGGTCGGCACCAGAAGCCCGTCCTCGCCCACGCCGACGGCCTGCAGCCGTTCGGCCGGAACGTGGAAACGCTCGTTCAGG
>PLTJ01000067.1:7226-10003 GCA_003164455.1 Acetobacteraceae bacterium | reverse complement strand
CGTTCAAGAACGGCATCCTGCCGATTCGCCTGCCGCGCGCGGTCTGCGACCAGCTCATGGCCGACGCCCGCCTGGGCGAAAATGCGCGCCTGACCATCGACCTCGAGCGCCAGGTGGTGGTGCGGCCGAACGGCGAGGAAGTTCACTTCGATATCGACCCGTTCAGGAAGCACCTGCTGCTGAACGGGCTGGACGATATCGGCCAGACCTTGCAGCACGCTCCCGCCATCGACGGCTACGAGGCCCGCCAGCGCCAAGAGAAATCCTGGCAGCCCGCCATCGCCGTCTGAGACCCAGTCAGAGGACCCGCACGATGCCCGCCAACAAGAAACTCCTGGTTCTTCCCGGCGACGGCATCGGCCCCGAGGTCATGCGCGAGGTGCGCCGCGTCATCAACTGGATGGATCGCCGCCGCGCCGTGTCGTTCGACATCACCGAGGATCTCGTCGGCGGCGCTTCCATCGATGCGCACGGCGTCCCGATCACCGAGCGCGCTCTGCAGCGTGCGCTGGAAGCGGATGCCGTGCTGTTCGGCGCGGTCGGCGGACCCCAATGGAATGCGGCCGGCTTCGACAAGCGCCCCGAACTCGCCATCCTGCGGCTGCGCGGCGAGCTTGGCCTGTTCGCCAACCTGCGTCCGGCGATCGTCTATGGCCCGCTGGTCGAAGCCAGCACGCTAAAGGCCGAGGTGGTGCGCGGGCTGAACCTGATGATCGTGCGCGAGAGCACGGGCGGCATCTATTTCGGCAGCCCGCGCGGCATCGAGACGCTGCCCGACGGCACCAGGCGCGGCATCAACACCGAGGTTTACACCACGCCGGAGATCGAGCGCGTCGCTCGCGTCGCCTTCGAGCTTGCCCGCAAGCGGCAGTCCCGCCTCTGTTCGGTCGAGAAGTCGAACGTAATGGAAAGCGGCCTGCTGTGGCGGCAGACCGTGCAGGCCCTGGGCGATGACGAATACCCCGATGTCGCGCTCAGCCACTTGTATGCCGACAACTGCGCCATGCAGCTGGTGCGCAACCCCCGCCAGTTCGACGTCATCGTGACCAGCAACCTGTTTGGCGACCTGCTGTCCGATCTTGCTTCCATGCTGACCGGCTCGCTCGGCATGCTGCCGTCGGCCACGCTCGGCCAGCCCGATGCAACGGGGCGCCGGCACGCACTGTATGAGCCGATCCACGGCAGTGCGCCCGACATCGCCGGCAAGGGGGTAGCCAACCCGCTGGCGCAGATCCTCAGTTTCGCCATGCTGCTGCGCTATTCCTTCGGCATGGAGGAGGACGCGGTGCTGATCGAGCGCGCCTGCGTCAACGTGCTGGCCAACGGACTGCGCACGCCCGACATCATGGCGCCGGACTGTGCTAAAGTGGGCACTCAGGTCATGGGTGAAGCGGTGGAGCGCGAACTGGACAAGCTCGCGGCCTGACGGTCCCGCATGGCGGCGACAGGGTGAAGGACGGCGATGTCCGACCAATCGCAACGCACGATCGTCACCATCGAGCGCGCCCTCGTGCTGCTGCTGATCGGCCTGCTGCTGCTCGGCGTGTTCGAGGTGTTGCAGCCTTTCATCACTGCCATTCTGTTCGGCGCGATTCTCGCCGTTGCCGCCTGGCCGGCGCGTGAGGCGATGGTGCGCGCCGGGCTGCCGCGCGGCGCCGCCGCCTTGGTGCTGCTGCTGCTGGCGCTCGGCGCGGTGGCGCTGCCCGCGCTGTTGCTGGCGCCAGGGCTGTCCGGCCAGGTGGCGCACGGCAGCGGGCACCTGTTCGCCTTTCTTGCCACGGTGTCGCGCACCCCGCCCGATTGGCTCGCCGCCCTGCCGCTGGTCGGCGGCCAACTCGCGGGTTTGTGGACGGAGGCTGCCAGCGGTGAACTGAACATCGTGGCGGCGCTCGCGCCGTATTCCGAGTCGCTGCGCCACACCCTGGTCGCGGTCGCCTCCGGGCTCGCCGACAGCCTGCTGCAACTCGTGCTGGCACTGGCCGTCGCCACCATGTTCTGGGTCCACGGACAGGAAATAGCCGCCGAGCTGCGCGACGTGCTGTACCGCCTCGGCGGCGAGGCGGCCGCAAACGCGGTGGACACTACCGGCGCCTCGATCCGCGGCGTCGCCTACGGCGTGGTCGGCACCGCGGTGCTGCAGGCCGTGCTGATCGGGGCCGGGTTGGGCATCGCCGGCATCAGGGGCGCCGTTGCCTTCGGCTTCGTCACCTTCGTGCTGGCACTCAGCCAGATCGGCCTGCCGCTGATCTACGCCATCGATCTCGGCGCGGCATGGTGGAGTTTCCATGCCGGATCGCCGGGCTGGGCGATTTTCCTGCTGGCCTGGTGCGTGCCGCTCAGCGTCGCGGACAACGTGGTGCGACCCTGGTTCATCAGCTTCGGGATGGCGATGCCCCTCGCGCTGGTCATCCTCGGCGTGTTCGGCGGCTTCGTGTCGTTCGGCTTCCTCGGGCTGTTCATCGGCCCGAGCCTGCTGGCCGTGGCCTATACCCTCCTGACGGCTTGGCGCGGACGGACGTAAGGAAGGCCAGGGCGCTGCCCTGGACNNCTCTCAACAACCTTTCTCTAGTAGCAGGGTCGAGGGGCAGAGCCCCCGTCTTCCTTAACCTCTGTGCCGCGTAAGCCTGCAGATGGGTATAGGCGGCGCGCAGCAGGGTCGCGGGCCGGCCGGCGGCGCGGGCGCGGGCCAGCATGTCGCCGATGATGTGGTCGGCCTCGGTTAGTTTGCCGCCCTGGATGTCGCGCAGCATGGAGGCGGCCAGCGGCGAGTCCGGATC